>RFRI01000447.1 GCA_009924535.1 Verrucomicrobiota bacterium | reverse complement strand
GGCTTCACCTTCTGGCAGAAGGAAATCAGCGTCGCGCGGTCCGTCTGCGGACCGACGTAAGCGGTGATGAGCCACGAGAGCGTGGTCAGGCCGACCTGGATGATGGTCGTGGTCGCGAAATCCGCGTGTGGCATGGCCAGCGGGACGCCCACGGCGGTCACGAGCGACATCACCATGGCGACGACTTCGCACCAGGCGGAGACACGCCACCAGAACCAGCGGGCAAGGTAGAGCAGGCCGGTACCGGCGCCGATGGAGAGCAGGATCTGGAAGGCCTGCTGGGCCGAGGACATCGTCAAGCTCAGTAGCGCGGCGATGACGTACAGGAACACGGTCGAGATACGGCCGACGTTCACGTAGTGGGTCTCGGTCGCGTCCTTCTTGATGAAGCGACGATAGAAATCGTGCACGAGGTACGAGGAGCCCCAGTTGAGGTGCGTCAGGATCGTCGAAGAATTCGCGGCGATGAGGCCGCCGATCATCAGGCCCACGAAGCCGACCGGGAGGAACATCAGCATCGCCGGGAAGGCGGAGTCATGACCGATGAGATTGGGATCCGCATTCGGGAAGGCCTTGATGATTGAGGCGAGGTCAGGGTAGACGATGATCGAGCACAGCGCAGTGATGATCCAAGGCCACGGACGGAGGACGTAGTGGGCGATGTTGAAGAAGAGCGTGCCGCCGAGGGAGTCCTTCTCGGACTTCGAGGCCAGCATGCGCTGGGCGATATACGAACCGCCGCCCGGTTCGGCGCCCGGATACCAGTTGGCCCACCAGCTGATGGCGATCGGCAGGATGAAGATCATCAGCGCGAGCTCCGACATCGAGAAGTTCGGTAGCATGTCCAGGATCGGCTGCCCCTTGCCATCTGAGACCGACATCACTGGCACGCCGTTGGTCGTGACGACCTGCTGGGTGGAAAGCTGGGTGACGAGCACCTTCAGGCCGGTCCAGCCGCTCGCGTCGCCCGCCAGGCGGCGACCCACCTCGACGAGCGAGAACCAGGCTGCGGCGAAGACGGCGGTCATCTTGATGAAGAACTGCACCATATCGATGACCAGCACGCCCCAGAGACCGGAGTGGGCGGCGAAGACGACGTTGAGGATCCCGCAGACGACGATGGTCTGCCAGGCGGGCATGCCGAAGAGGATATTCGCGATCTTACAGGCGGCCAATGTGACCATGCCCATGATGAAGCAGTTGAAGAAGAGCCCGAGGTAGATGGCACGGAAGCCGCGCACGACCGAAGCGGCGGTGCCGGAGTAGCGGTGCTCGTAGAACTCGAGGTCGGTCATGACGCCGGAGCGGCGCCACAGGCGAGCGAAGAAGAAGACCGTCGCCACGCCGGTGAGCACGAAGGCCCACCACTGCCAGTTGCCAGCGACGCCGTATTTGCGGACCTGCTCGGTCACCCAGTTTGGAGTGTCGGACGAGAAGGTGGTCGCGACCATCGAGAGTCCGGCGAGCCACCACGG
>RFRI01000446.1 GCA_009924535.1 Verrucomicrobiota bacterium | reverse complement strand
CCGCGGCGGTCGAACGTGCGGGTGGGCTGGAATTCGTCGACTTCGTTCTTGGAGCCGTCCGCATCAGGGACATAGGTTCCGGCGCCGGGCTTACCTTCGGGAACCAGGACGAAAGTCTCGACCGGCTCGCGATCGACGGACTCGATGAGCAAGGGCGAACCGGCCGGGCGGGATTCGACGAGCTGACGCACGATGAAGTCGATGATCTGACGCTGCTGGTCGACCTTCTGGAAGTCGCGCTTGGGCGCGGTGCCCTGATTGTGGATGTAACGGTGGAAACCGAAGGCGGTCGGGTCGTTCGGCATCAGTTTGATGCCTTGGTCGGCGGCGAGCTTGCGCCAGCCATCGACGGACTCGCGGAGAAGCGCGCTCAGTTCGGCCGAATTGGCGGAAGCCTTGCCCTTGATCGCCAGATCCGGATTACCGGAGATCGCGGCGCGGAGAGAAGCGAGATGGGCTTCGAGCTCCTTGACGTCGGCGGCGGCGGCTTCGACGTTCTTGTCGTTGAGCGAGACGGCCGCGGCGCCCGGCACGAAGGCATGTCCGTTCAACAGGGCGGTCTGATCCTTGAGCGCGCGCGTCAGGAGCAACTTGGAGGAGGTGCTCCCACGGTAGGCCAGGAAAGCCATGGCGCACCCGGCGATGAAGAGCCCGGCGATCGCGATGAGCGCGAGGTTGAAGCCGAGGTTTTTCTTGAAATTCTGCATGGCTTAGAGGGCCTTGTCCTTTTGGATGACGAGGGTGAGGGTGGCCTTAGGGGTCATCCGGATCTCGGTCTTGTTATCGGCCGCCTTCATGGTCTGGTCGGTGACGATGATCTCGTTCTCCGGGACGGAGCTGACATAAGGAGAGGTGCGGACGACGGCGAGCAGGCGACCGATGTGGGCTTTCTCGGCCTGGGAGCGGTACTGCTTAACGTCGAAGGGGACTTCGGCGAAGAGGAAGCGGACGGAGATGACCACCTTGGTCACCACGACCGGAGCGGGCGCCGGCTGACCATCGACGGCGGGGGCGGCGGGGAGCGTCTCGTACTTCACGTGCATCTCTTCGATCCACGTGTTCTTGAGCGTGCCGACACGCGACTGGAGGTCGCCGAGGAAGGCCGGCCAGTTCGAGCGATTGAGGACGATCTGTTCGATCTCCTTGGTCTTGGCGGCAAGGTCGGCGGCCTTCTTGCGGGATTCCTCGATGGCGGCGCGGCGACCGGAAAGTTCCATCTGCTTGAGGCGGATGATCTCCGACTGGTCGTGATTCCAACCTTCGGCGGAAGCGAAGGCGAGCCAGACGCAGAAAGGGGCGACGGCGGCCAGCACGGCGGCGGCCAGCAGGCGAGGCTTGCGCGCGTCGAAGGCCTGCTGGGACGCGATGTCGCGCGGGATCAGGTTGACGCCGATCGGCTGAGGCAGGGTGAGACGGGCGGCTTCGCCGATGACTTCGGTGATCTGGTACTTGGCACGCTCGAGCTGCTCGGGGTTGATG
>RFRI01000445.1 GCA_009924535.1 Verrucomicrobiota bacterium | reverse complement strand
TCCTCGGACATCCGCTTCGTGAGCGTCGTGACGAGCGTACGGTAGCCACGCGCGGCGACGGCCTTGGCTTCGCCGATGATGTCCTCGACCTGGCCGGCGATCGGGCGGACTTCCATGATCGGGTCGAGCAGGCCCGTCGGGCGGATGACCTGCTCGGCGATGACGGCTGAGACCTTGTATTCGTGCGGCGCCGGCGTGGCGGACACGTAGACCGCCTGGTCGACGAGTTCGTCGAACTCCTCGGGACGCAGCGGGCGATTCTCCAAGGCGGAGGGCAGGCGGAAGCCGAATTCGACGAGGCGCTCCTTCCGCGCGCGGTCGCCGTGATACATCCCGCCGATCTGCGAGACAGAGACGTGGCTTTCGTCGATGAAGACCAGTTTGTCCTTCGGGAAGAAGTCCAGGAGGCAGTGCGGGCGCTCGCCGGGTCGACGGCCGGACATGTGCATCGAGTAATTCTCGATGCCCGGGCAGAAGCCCGTCTCGCGGAGCATCTCGAGGTCGTGTTCGACGCGCATGCGGATGCGCTGGGCCTCCACGAGTCGGTTCGTCTTTTCGAAATGGGCGACCCGCTCCTCAAGCTCGGCCCGGATGGCCGCCCCCGCGGCATTCACCCGGCCCGGGGCCATCACGTATTGGTTGGCCGGATAGAGATCGAACTTCTGGAGCTGCTTGCCCGGCTTCACGCTGACGGGGTCGAGCTCACGGATGGCCTCGAGCGTGTCGCCCCAGAATTCGAGGCGGACGGCGGACTCCATGTAGGCGGGCCAGACGTCGATGGTCTCGCCACGGGCGCGGAAGTTGCAGCGCTCAAGGATGGCGTCGTTGCGGACGTACTGGTTCGCGACGAGCTTCGCGAGGAGTTCGTCGCGTCGCATCGTCATGCCGGCCTTCAGCGCGATCATCGCGGCCAGGAAGTCCTCGGGCGAGCCGAGGCCGTAGATGCAGGAGACCGAGGCGATGACGACGACGTCGCGGCGGGAGAGCAGGGCGCTGCTGGCGCTGATGCGTAGGCGTTCGATGTCCTCGTTGATGGCCGAGTCCTTCTCGATGAAGGTGTCCGTCGACGGCACGTAGGCCTCCGGCTGGTAGTAGTCGTAGTAGCTGACGAAGTATTCGACGGCGTTCTCGGGGAAGAAGTTCTTGAACTCCGAGTACAGCTGGGCGGCCAGCGTCTTGTTGTGCGAGATGATGAGCGCCGGGCGCTGCTGCTGGGCGATCAGGTTCGCCATCGTGAACGTCTTGCCCGAGCCCGTCACGCCCAGGAGCGTCTGGCGGCCGTTGCCAGCCCGGAGTGAAGCGTCGAGCGCGGCGATGGCGGTCGGCTGGTCGCCCATCGGGCGATAGTCGGACTTGAGGCGGAATTCCATCTCAGCCTAGGCGCCCGCGGGCGAGCCACTGCGGGTCGACTTCGGAGAGGTCCTTCACGATGCGATGGGCGCCGACGGGCTCGAGCTGCTCGCGGGTATTCGTCGTCGCGAGGGCGATCGTGATGAAGC
>RFRI01000444.1 GCA_009924535.1 Verrucomicrobiota bacterium | reverse complement strand
GTTCAAGTCAGCCGATATCGCGCATGGCCAAGGCTTCGTGAACGCCGAGGAGGAATCCCTGACGCTCCTGGGCCACGCCACCGGCCTGGCCTGGGAGGATCTCCCCTCCTGTTTCAAGCGCTCCCTGACAGCCAAGGAGAAGGCTTCTTTCCTCTCGCTGGTGGAACGACGCGTCTTCGACCGCGTGCCCACCGGCTACCTCGTGGGTGAAGCCTGGCTGGGCGGCCTGCGCTTCCGCATCGATGAACGCGTGATCATCCCGCGGTCGTATTTCGTCGAGCTCATCCCCGAGGCCATCCCGCAGTGGCTGCCTCCGGTCGCCCAGGTGGCCGACGTGGCCGACATCTGCACAGGCTCAGGCTGCCTCGCCATCCTGCTCGCGAAGCGTTTCCCGAAGGCGCACGTCCATGCCACCGATCTTTCGGCGCCGGCGCTCGAAGTGGCGGCGCTTAATATCACCGACCACAAGCTGGCGAAGCGTGTCACGCTGCATGAGACGGACACCATGACGGCGCTGCTCAAGGGCAATAAGTTCGACCTGATCCTCAGCAACCCGCCCTACGAACCTGAAGGCATCTACCGACGTCTGCCGGCCGAATTCAAGAAGGAGCCGAAGGGCTCGCTGGTCTCCGGCAAGGACGGCCTCGACGTCATCCGGAAGCTGCTCACCCAGGCGCGCGAAACGCTGAAGCCGCACGGCATCCTCGTCATCGAGGTCGGCGGACTCCAGAAGGCCATGCGCTTGGCTTGGCCGAAGCTTCCCCTCATGTGGCTGCCGACGGCGGACGGGGCCGACTGCGTCTGCCTCATCCATGCTTCCGACCTCCGCCGTGAACTGCCGTCACCAGGCGCGCGGCGCGGGCGCTGATTCGAGCAGGTCCTGCGTCGACTTCGGCAGCTTCGGGAAGAAATCCAGTCCGGTCAGCTCCTCGATACGGCGGATGCTCACGACATAGCGCGTCAGCTCGGCGTCACGCCATTTCTCCTCGTGCGGCACGAGGTAGGCGATCGCGCGGAGACCGTGGGCGGATTCTTCGTATTCCGAGATCACCATCCAGAAGGAGGAAGGTACGGGAATCCGGCCGACCTTCTTGTCCGGCGGCGGCGTGAAGACCGGCCCGACCTGCACCCAGACGGTACCGTAGCGGCTGACGTAGCGCTTCATGATCCGCTGTTCCATGTCCTTCCAGAGGCCGGCATTCAGCGCATGCAGCTGCGGGACGATGTTGCTGAGGAGGAACGTCTCCTTCTGCGCCTCTTCGCCGTAGCAGACCGAGACCGCGTAGTTCGGCGAAAGGTGTCCGCGATCGTAGCCCGATCGCACGTACTCCGAAGTCGTCACATGCGCGGACGTTCGCGCATCCGGCTTGAACGTCGAAGGCCGGTCGAGGTGCACGTCCTTATAGGGAAAGACCCGATACGAGGACCAACGGGGCGAGGGTAGCCCTTCGTCGAAGCCGACCGAGTAACCGCGGTTGACGAGATGTTTCAGGCCGAGG
>RFRI01000443.1 GCA_009924535.1 Verrucomicrobiota bacterium | reverse complement strand
AGCAGGGCGGGGAGTCGCATGAGATTATTTGAGAGGGGCTTTCTCGAAGTCGTCCTTCTTGACCCAATTGGCGTCGAGAAGTTCGCCGCCCATGTATCGTTCATAGAAACGCAGCTTCTTCTTGTCGGCGGAGGGGTGGGCTTCGTATTCGGCGCCACGTCCAATGGCGCGGAGGTCGCCGGCGGCTTTCAATTCGGTCCACATCTGCGTGCGGAGCTTCTCGAGGTCGACGACGCGGGTCGTGGCGAGGTTCTTCACGCAGTCCACATCCGTGCTCAGGTCGTAGAGTTCCTGACCTGGGCGCATGCCGAAGCAGAATTCCCAGAACGGGTCGGAGCCTTTCTCGCGACGGGCGTGGAGCAGGAAGGACTTCGTCGGGCTGGCGTCGGTGTCGAGGTAGCCCGTCTCCGGATTGCAGGCCGGCCAGCGGGACGGCTCGGAGTTCTCGAGGTAGACCAAGCTCTCCTTGACGATGCCGCGGATCGGGTAGCCCACGTCGCCGGGGCGGCCGAGGTCGTTGCGTTCGCGCCCGATCAGCGTGTGGTCGCGGGCGGGATTGGAACGTCCGTCGACGCCGCTCTGGAAGATGTCGCTCAGGCTGCGTCCGGAGGTCGGGGCGAGGGCGCCAGTGGTCGGCCAGGGGATGCCGGCGGCTTCGAGGAAGGTCGGGGCGAAGTCGACGAAGCTGACATAGTCGGTGACTTTGCGGCCGGGGTTCTTGATGCCCTTGGGCCAGCGGATGGCGAGGGGCAGGTGGTTGGCGTTCTCGTAGGCCGAGCCCTTCACGCGCGGGAAGGGCATGCCGTTGTCGCTCGTCACGACCACGATCGTATTCTCCAGCTGCCCGGTCTTTTCCAGCATCGCGAGCGCGCGGCCCACGTGGCGGTCGAAGTGTTCGACCTCGAAGGCGTAGTCCAGCATGTCGCCGCGGATCGTCTCGTTGTCGGGCCAGTAGGCCGGCACGCGGTCGATATCGCTGGTCTTCTTGCCGCCGAGACGGACGCCGGAGCCCTCTTCGTATTCACGGTGCGGCTCGATGGCGCCGAGCCAGAAGAACCACGGCTGGCCCGGTTTGGCCTGTGCGAGGAAGGCTTCGAAGTTGCCGCTGTAGTCGTTGTTCGTGATGCCTGTGGTCGGCGGCTTGGCCTTCCTCTGGTTGAACAACTTGCCCGCCATCGCGCGCGGCGAGCCGTCCGCTTTCAGGGCGAGGCCGGGGCCCCAGACCTTACCGGTCGTGGCGTAGGCGTAGCCGTTCTGCTCCAGGACGTCGGGGAAGATCGCGTGTTCGGGGGGGAAGATGCACTGATGATTGGCGGCGGCGCCGAGGAGCCACGGGTGACGTCCCGTGAGGATCGTGGAGCGCGAGGGCGTGCATTTCGCCGTCGGCGTGTAGGCGTTGAGGAAGAGCAGACCTTCCTTGGCGACGCGGTCAAAGTTCGGGGTCTTCACCCAAGGGCAGCCGTAGGCGCCGGCGTGGCCGCGACCCCAGTCGTCGGCGA
>RFRI01000442.1 GCA_009924535.1 Verrucomicrobiota bacterium | reverse complement strand
GAGAACGACACGGTGCGGTTCGCCCTCAACGTCTGGGCCGGCTGGAGCCCGATCATCTACGCCAACGACGGCTTCAAGGCCGGCAAGGTCTGGCAGGCTCCGGGAGGCAAGCCCTTCAAGATCGAGCTGGTGCTGATCGACAACCCCGTGACGATGCGGGACGCGTACGCCGCCGGCGAGGTGCACATCGGCTGGGCCACGCTCGACATGATCCCGCTCTTTCTGGAAGGGTTCGTCGACCGCACCGGAATGCCGAAGGATTCCCGCGTGATGCCGCGCGTCTATCAGCAGGTGGACTTCTCCAACGGCGGCGACGGGATCGTCGTCCGGGAGGGGATCAAGACGGTCCGCGACCTGGCCGGCAAGAAACTGGCGCTGGCGCAGAACTCCCCCAGCCAGTTCTTCGCGCTCAACATGCTCGTGGCCGGCGGGTTGCAGCCCGGCGACGTCGACATGGTCTACACCGAGGACGCCTTCCAGGCCGCGGCGGCCTTCAATGCGCAGAAGGATCTCGCCGGCTGCGTGTCGTGGGCGCCCGACATCTACAACCTCGAGAAGGCCAAGGGCAACCGGATGCTCATCACGACGCAGACGGCCAACCGTCTGATCGCTGACGTCTGGTTCGCCCGGGCCGACTTCGCGAAGGATCACCCCGACAAGATCGAGGCGATCGTCCGCGGGATTTTCGACGCCATGGAGTCGCTGAAGACCGAGACGGCGAAGGCCAAGGTCGCAGACCTCATGTCGGCCGGCTACAACATCCCCGCCACCGACACCCTCGCGATGCTCGGTGACGCCCACAGCACCAACTGGGCCGAGAACTACCAGTTCTTCATCAATCGCAACAACCCCGCCAACTTCGAGCGGATCTGGAAGCAGTCGTACAACCTGTACCGTCGCGTCGGGGCGATCTCCAACCCGCCCGTCCCGTTCGACCAGGTGATGGACTTCTCGGTGATCCAGAAACTCGGCGCCGAGCCGAAGTACGGCGAGACGAAGGACGAATACGCCCGTGCCCTGCCGCCGAAGACGCTCTCGCAGATCCGCGCCGAGAACGAGGAGATTCTCACCAACACGGTCGTCATCCACTTCTTCCCGAACAGCTGGGACCTGCGAAAGCGGATCGTTCGGCGGTTGGACGGCAAGGATGTCGAGGAGGCGTACGACCCGACCGTCGATCTCGTGCTCGACGAGGTCGGAGCGCTGGCGAAGCAGTTCGGCAACGCCCGGATCGTGATCGAGGGACACACCGACGCCTCGATGAAGGGGTCGGTGCCGGCGGCGATGGTCAGGGCGCGCGGATAACGGATCAGCTGGCCGGAGACCTGGGTGCCGAGGTTGTTGTTGTCGGAGGCCCGCGTCACGAGCAGACCGGCGCCGATCGAGATGATCAGGGCGGGGATCTGCGAGACGAGGCCGTCACCGACGGTCAGCAGGCTGTAGCGCTGCATGGCGTCGCCGATGCTCATGCCGTTCTGCACGACACCGACGACGAAGCCG
>RFRI01000441.1 GCA_009924535.1 Verrucomicrobiota bacterium | reverse complement strand
TGCAGGGTGCGGCGAGCGGCTTCGGTGTCCACGGGCTGTCCGTGGATCACTCCGTCGAGTTCCACGATCGTGTCGGCGGCGATGACCGTGTCACCTGCGTGCCGCGCAGCGACAGCCGCGTGCTTCGACACCGACATGCGCCGCACGTAGTCGTGCGGGTTCTCCCCCGCGAGCACTGACTCGTCGATGTCGGCCGGGTCGACGGCGAACTCGATGCCGCGCGCGGTGAGAAGTTCCGTGCGACGCGGTGATCGCGACGCGAGAACGATGCCCACCGTCAGCCCCCGCTGAGTGCGACGACCTTGTCGTCGTCGGGCACCGTCATGTCGTCGAGGTCGCAGCCGGCGAGGAGCACGAGCAGCGGAAGGTAGACGCAGGCGACCGCGGCTTTAGCGGGAGGGAGGAAGGTCCAGGCCGCGACGAAGAGCAGGGCCGTGATGAGTTCGACGAGCGGATAGCGGACGGAGATGCTGGCTCCGCAGCATTTCGCACGGCCGCGCAGGAAGAGCCAGCCGAAGAGCGGGATGTTGTACCAGAACGGGATCGGCTGGCCGCAGGCGCAATGTGAGCCCGGGGTCACGATCGACTCGCCCTTGGGTAGGCGATGGATGCAGACGTTGAGGAAGCTGCCGACGCAGGCTCCGAAGGCGCCGACACTCAGGGCGGCCATGCCAGGATGGAGCTTCGCGAAGTTCTGCAGGTCGACGAGCGTCATGAGATCGGTGGGTTGGTTTCGCCGAGCGCCGCGCGCATCGGGGCTTCTGGAGGGAGGATGCCGTTCCAGAGGCGGAAGGCGAGCGCTCCTTGCCAGCGGAGCATCGAACGTCCGTCGCAGGCCTTGATGCCACGATTGCTCGCGTCGTTGAGCAGTTGCGAGGCTTCGCTGCCGTAAGTAGTGTCGAAGACGAACTGTCCGGGGGCGAGCAGCGCGGCCGGGAAGGGCGAGGCGTCGGTCGGCTTGAGGCCGAGCGTCGTGCAGTTGACGATGACGGCGTCGGGCGAGGCCTTGATCTCGGCGAGGCCGGCGGACTGCGCCCGCGGGTCGGCGAGCGTGGCGGCGAGGTCGGCCGCCTTGACCGCGTCACGATTGTACAGGTGCAGCGAGGCGCAGCCGTCGGCGAGGCAGGCCGCGGCCACCGCGCGAGCGGCGCCGCCGGAACCGAGCAGGATCACCGGACGTCCTTTGGTCGTCCGGCCGGAGCGTTCGCGCAGGGCTTCCAGGAATCCTTGGCCGTCGGTGGTATGGCCGGCCCAGCCGGTCGCCGTGCGGACGAGCGTGTTGACGGATTCGGCTCGGCGGGCTTCCGGCGAAAGGGACTCGGCGACCGAGAGGGCCTGGATCTTGTGCGGTACCGTGAGGTTGACGCCGGCGAAGCGCTTGGCGTGGAGCAGGGCGAGCGCGGCGGGGAGTTCTTCCGCGGTGATATGCAGGCGATGGTAGCGCACGCCGGCGAGGCGTGGGTGCGTGGCCACGAGCGTCGCGATGGCGGCGTTGTGCAT
>RFRI01000045.1 GCA_009924535.1 Verrucomicrobiota bacterium | reverse complement strand
CGTCCTCGCAGTGGATCGCTGATTCGGCCCGCTGGATCGAAGAGCATGAGCAGCCCGACCTCAGCTTGGTCTACCTGCCGCACCTCGACTACGACCTCCAGCGCTTCGGCCCGGCCGACCCGCGCTGCGATGTCGCACGTCGCGATGTCGATCAGCTCGTCGGTGACCTCGCCGAATTCCTCGAGGCCCGCGGCGTCGAAGTTCTCATCGTCTCCGAATACGCCATCACCGCTGTCGACCGTGCCGTCCCGCTGAACAAGGTCCTACGTGCGCACGACTGGCTCGAGCTCAAGCCCGAGGATGGCAGCCTCACCCTCGACACTTTCAATTCGAAGGCCTTCGCCGTCGTCGACCACCAGGTCGCCCACGTCGTCGTCCTCGATTCCTCGATCCGCGAGGAGGTCCGCAAAGTATTGCTCGCCACTCCCGGCGTCGCCCAGGTGCTCGACGCCGAAGGCCAGGCCGCGGCCGGCATCAGGCATGTCCGCAGCGGCGATTTCGTGGTCGTCGCCGACGACCATAGCTGGTTCTCATATTATTGGTGGGAAGAAGGACAGGGTGAGCCCGACTTCGCGCGCTGCGTGGATATCCACCGCAAGCCTGGGTATGATCCCGTCGAACTGTTCATCGATCCCAAGATCCGCTTCCCGCTGCTCAGCATCGCTTGGTTCCTGTTGAAAAAGAAGCTCGGGTTCAAGGCGCTCATGAAAGTCATCTCCCAGGACGCCTCGCTCGTGAAGGGCTCGCATGGCCGTGTCCCGGAAGACCCGCTCGATTGGCCGGTGCTCATCGCGCCCGCCTCGGCGGCCTTGCCCGCGCAGGTCGCTTCGACGGACGTGTACGGCCAGATCGCGAAAGGCTTCTGAGAGGGGCTTTCCTCTGGTCTGGGGTTGATGGGGAACCTCGGCCGCACAAGGGTGGTCTTACCCCCATGTTCGCCCGCAGTCTCGCCCTCGTCCTCGGTGTCGCCGCCTTTGCCGCGCCGTTCCCGGAGCCGCATAACAACCAGAAGGAGACCATTCCGCTGCTCACGCCGGCGGAGGCCCTCACCCAGCTACACCTCCCCGAGGGCTTCAAGGCCACGCTCTTTGCCGCCGAGCCGGACGTCCGTCAGCCCATCGCCCTCTGCTGGGACGAACGCGGCCGCCTGTGGATCGCCGAGAACTACACCTATTCCGACGGCAAAGAGCGCTTCGACCTGATCCTGCGCGACCGCATCGTCATCCTCGAGGACAGCGATCACGACGGGAAGTTCGACAAGCGCACCGTCTTCACCGACGAGGTCCAGATGCTCACCAGCATCGAGCGCGGTTTCGGCGGCGTGTACGCGATGTGCCCGCCCAACCTGCTCTTCATCCCCATGGACGGCGATAAGCCCGCCGGTCCGGCCCAAGTCGTGCTCGACGGCTTCAGCACCACCGCCGCCAGCCGTCACACCTTCGCCAACGGACTCAAGTGGGGTCCCGATGGTTGGCTCTACGGCCGTGTCGGCATCTCCAGCACCTCATGGATCGACGTCCCGGGCGTGCCCAAGGAAAAGCGACAGGCGACCGCCGGCGGCCTCTGGCGTTATCATCCGGTGACCAAGGTCTTCGAGCCGTATTGCCACGGCACCACCAACCCTTGGGGCTCCGATTGGACCAAGGATCACGAGCTGCTGTTCATCAACACCGTCATCGGTCATGCGTGGCAGGGCATCCATGGCGCGCACTTCAAGCGGATGCACGGCGAGGACCCCTATCCGTTCGTGTACGACCTCATCGACCAGCACGCCGACCATTACCACTGGGACAATGGCAAGAAGTGGAACGATCCCGACGGCGGCCGGGGCGGCGCGGACAGCCTCGGTGGCGGCCACGCGCACGTCGGCATGATGATCTACCAAGGCGACAACTGGCCTGCGCAGTATCGCGACAAGCTCATGACGCTCAACCTGCACGGCCGCCGCACGAACGTCGACGCCATCGAGCGCCAGGGCAGTGCGCTCATCATGAAGCACCAGCCCGACATCCTGAAGTCGGATGACCTGTGGTTCCGCGGCATCGAGCTCAGCCAGGGTCCGGACGGCGCCGTCACCATCCTTGACTGGAGCGACATCGGCGAGTGTCACGACCAGGACGGCATTCACCGCACCACCGGCCGCATCTTCAAGGTCAGTTACGGCGACCCCAAGCAGCCCGGCGTCGATCTCACCAAGGCCACCCCGTCGGAACTCGTCGAACTCCAGCGGAGCAAGAACGAGTGGCTTGTCCGCATGGCCCGCTGGGAACTCCGCGAACGCGCCTGGAAGGGCGTCGACCTTTCGTCCGCCACCGCGGCTTGGGAGAAACTCGCTTCCGAAGAAGACAGCGTCCTCGCGCTCAACGCCCATTCGACCCTGCAGGCCCTGCGGACCGTCAAGTCGGCCAATAAGCCTTTCGCCGCGCAGCACCTCAAGCACTACGCGCCCTCCGCCATCCTCGCCGAGCAGCGTCAGGATGTCCTCGCGCGCCTCATCGAACGCGAGCTCACCGACCCGCTCGTAAACCGCAACAACGCCATGGCCAAGTTCTCCCAGCAGTCCGGCTTCATCGCCAACGGCGACGAACAGGAAGCTGCGCTCCTCAAGCTTGTTGGCGAATCCCGCGGCCAGCGTGTGCGCCTCGCCCTCGCCGAAGCCCTGCCGCATCTCTCCGCCCCCGTACGCTCGCTCGTCGCCCAGCATCTTCTGCGCAACGAACAGGACGTCACCGACCATAACCTGCCGCTTCTCTATTGGACCGGCATCCGCGAGCTCCCGCTCGCCGAGCTCGTCAACTGCGCGCATGTCTGCCGCATCCCGCAGGTCACGAAGCTCATCGCCCGCCGCATAGCCGAGGCTTCGGCGAAGGAGCCGGCCACGCTTAATTCCCTGATCGAGAGCTTCGCCCAGATGCCCGAGGGGCAGGCCTCGGTCGTCGCCGGCATGAGCGAGGCGCTGAAAGGACTGCGCAAGGCGAACAAACCCGCCGCTTGGGAGAAGTTCCTCGCCGCGATGCCGGCTCCGGACGAAGCCACCGCCGGCAAGGTCCGCCAGCTCAACGTCATCTTCGGCGACGGACAGGCCCTCGCCGACATCCGCAAGGTCGCGCTCGACGAGAGCGCCCCGATCAATCAGCGCGCCGTCGCCTTGCTTTCGCTCGTCGAGGCGAAGGACAAGAATCTCCGCGGCGACTGCGAGAAGCTCCTGAACATCCGCGGGCTCAGCCTCGAGGCCGTCCAGGGACTGACCCTGTTCGACGACCGTGACGTGGCCAAGAAGATCATCGGCCGCTATTCGCAGCTCTATCCTCACGAACGCCCGCAGGTCATCATGGCCCTCGTCGCGCGTCCTTCGTTCGCCGCGGAGCTCCTCGCCGCGATCGAAGCCGGCAAGATCGGCCGGGAACATCTCGGCCCTTCGGCCGCGCGTCAGATCCGCGCGTTCAATGACCCGAAGCTCAATGAGCAGCTCGCGAAAGTCTGGGGCGAGGCGCGCGAGACCTCGGCGGACAAGCTCAAGCTCGTCGCCGAGCTCAAGGCGCGGCATACGCCGGAGTCGCTCGCCAAGGCCGACCTCGGCAAGGGCAGGGCCATCTTCGCGGGCGTCTGCGGACAGTGCCACAAGCTCTACGGCGAAGGCGGCGCGCTCGGGCCCGACCTCACTGGTAGCGGTCGTCACGACCTCAACTACCTCGTCGAGAACATCGTCGACCCCAGCGCCGTCGTGGATGCCGCGTATTATCTCAACAGCATCACGCTGAAAGACGGTCGCGTGCTCAGCGGCATCGTCGGCGCGCAGACCGACCGCACGCTCACGCTGCGCTCCGTCGGGCAGGAGACCGTGATCGACAAGCAGGACATCAAGTCCCGCCAGACCTTGCCCCTCTCGCTCATGCCGGAAGGCCTTCTACAGGCCTTCACGCCCGAGCAGCAGCGCGACCTCCTTGCCTATCTCATGGGCAATTCCCAGGTCCCTATGGCGAAGTAAGGCGTTTAGACCAAAGGTCCGGCCTTCCGATACCCTGCTTTTCGCGCGAAAGGCAGGGTTTTTATTTCATAAGCAATTATGAAACAGCATTTTATGACTATTTTAGCGAAACGATAAATAATTACTATCTTGATGTTGACACCTTTGCGTTAAGGTATTTTCTCATCTCCATACCACCGATGAGTCTCCGACTACATTCGCCCCCAAGCGACGGCCTCCAAAGCCGAAGTACGACGTCTCCCTCATCCAGCTCCTTGCCATACCGAATCGTCAGATCTCGGGCCAAAATCAGAAAAGAAGAAAAACACCGCCTGAGGGCGGTACCGCCAGAGGACAGTTAGACTGCCCGGGCGGACAGACCCGCCCTCAGGCTTTCACTTTCCAGGTCAACATGACCTCACCGCTCCGGACGGATCATCCGGATCAACCGATTTCGAGCCGCAGCCCAGGGTTACTGCGAATAACCCCTTGGCGTCTAACTTGCTCGTCCCTTTTACAGTCCGGACCAAAGAGCCCGCCGACGTGTTCCCGCGTCGGGCTCGTCCAGGTCCGTCGCGCGACATCCCCGACTTTGCTTCAGCGCCGGTCGGCGTCGCGCGGCGGACTTGGATTCAATGAGCAGGCAGCACTTCATCACTTTGTCAAAGTCAGCGCTAGGCTATCCCGCAAGGGTGCCGAAGGTACGGAGCGACACTCCGTCCAGACAATGACAAATGAGGCGGAAGAAGGTGGTCCAAGCCTTCAACCGGGCAACTCAGGTAAGACTGATCCTCATAGACTTTAGTTTTAGTGGCGAAATGGCAAACGCGTGTGCCTCAGGTACACATTCCCTGTGGGTTCAAGTCCCACCTAAAACACTTTCCGGGTGCTTAGCTCAATGGTTAGAGCAGTCGGCTCATAACCGATTGGTTGCAGGTTCAAGTCCTGTAGCACCCATTTTCATGGCTGGTGGAGTCGGACGACTTCCTTCCATGATTCCCTTTCGAGCCGATCGTCGTCGATTATCTCATACGATCCAAAAATCGCAGCTGATGCGCGTAAGCGTGGCGATCCGGGTAACCGGTTCATCGGCAATATCCCGACGGCAAATCCCGTTCGGATAGTTCAATGGATAGAGCGGCTGGCTACGGACCAGCAAATGAGGGTTCAAGTCCTTCTCCGAACACCATTTCGAGCCGCTGGCCGAGAGTTACCAGGCATAAACCTCTCGGTCGCATCCTTGCTCGTCTGCCGCGTCCGTAGCGCGGCCCCATTTCATCAGGACATAGCTCAGCCAGGCAGAGCGCGTGCTCGGGGTGCACGAGGCCACGGGATCGAAGCCCGTTTTCCTGACCATTTCGAAGGGGTAGTTTAATTAAAATGCGCCTGTTTCCCGTAAGGGAATCTCTTCCATCGCACCACCTTGTCCGGTAAGCCGGACCGTCCGCCTGATGGATTATTACGTAACGCGAGATGCGGATGAAAATCCGCCCCCTTCACTTTATGCGGACGAATTTCTACGTTTGGCGCACTCCTAGTCCAACCTCTTGTCCAGCGATGGGCCGCCCGGATCCTAGGTTCTTGCGACGACGCGCCAGCAGGTGAGATCCCTGCCGTCCGCACTTTTAAATCCGTATCGTGCCGATGCGTAGAAGTCCGTTTCGGATATTTTCAGAGGAGTAGCTTAAATCAAAGCGCCGGATATTCCCAATGCATACCTTGTTCGGGTGACTGAACCGCCGCAATTTGGGTTCTCGGGAGCCGGTCATGCAGGTGAAACCCCTGCCTCCTCACTTTATGGTGACCATCGTCCAACGGCTAAGATAATTTCCCCTTGAGTCAGGTGGAGGGGGCCTTGAGCACCCCATTTTCTACAGCCCAAGGCAGCGCCCATAGGTTGGCCGACGGACTCATAAGCCGTCCGTGACGATTCGAATTCGTCCGTTGCCTCCGTTTTACGCACCCGCGGCCGGGAGCCTCCGTTCGTCACGGAAGCCCCCGGGCGGCGGCCTCATTTTCCAACCCAAACCAACACCGCAATCAAATGCACTAACACCAAAACCGCCCTCACGGGCACCTAACAAAAATGAAAAAAAACATAAAGGCGGCCCTCGCGGGTCTCCAGACGACCGAGACCCATCAGGGTCTCCCCATCCCCGGCAGGGACATGGTCGAAAACAACGCCGGGGGCTTCGTCTTCAAGCTCGACGAATGGAAACAGCTGGAAAGGTTCCTGATCCTCGGTTCCGAGGGCGGCACCTACTACGTCTCCGAAAAGAAGCTGACGGCCGACAACGCGAACAAGGTCCTGCTCCTTCTCAAGAAGGACGGGGTCAAGGTCGTCGAGAAGACCGTCGAAGTCATGAAGTCCGGCAGGGCCCCCAAGCCCGACGTCGCGATCTTCGTCCTCGCGCTCGCCGCCGCCAAGGGCGACGACGCCACCAGAAAGGCCGCGCTCGCCGCGGTCCCCTCCGCCCTGAAGACGGGCACCCATCTCCTCAAGTTCGTCGACACCGTCAACGGACTCAGAGGTTGGGGCAGGGGACTCAAGAAGGCCGTCCAGCTCTGGTTTAAGGGCAGGAAGAACGAGACGCTCGCGCTCCAGCTTGTGAAATACAAGCAGAGAGAAGGCTGGTCCATGAAGGACGTCCTCAGGCTCGCCAAGCCTGTCCCTGAGACGGAAGTCCAGGGCAAGCTCTTCGGCTGGACCGCGAAACACGACAAGGCCGAGTGGGCGAAAGCCCCTGTCGCTCCTGGCGACAAGGCCCTCGATTTCGTGTGGGCGGCCGAACAGGCCTCCGGACTCAAACTCGTCGCCGAAGAGGCGGACACCGCGAAAGCGAAAGCAATCCTTGCCGAAGCCAACCAGGCCTCGGTCAAGAAGCTGGTCGACCTCGTCGTCACCTACAGGCTCCCCAGAGAAGCTCTGCCCACCGAAGCCCTTAACAAGGTCGAGGTCTGGGAAGCGCTCCTCCAGGAGATGCCCATGACGGCGATGATCAGGAACCTCGGTACCATGTCGAAAGTGGGGCTCCTCAAGCCCCTCTCCGATGCCGAGAAACTGGTCTTCCAGAGGCTCACCGATGCCGAAAGGCTGAGGGGGGCTAAAGTGCACCCCATCCAGGTGCTCTCAGCGTTGAGGACTTACGCTTCCGGAAGGGGCGTGAGGTCGTCGGCCTCGTGGACCGTCTCGCAGAAAGTCGTCGAAGCCCTCGACGAAGCCTTCGAGCTCTCCTTCGGCGCCGTCGAACCCGCGGGCACGAGGCACCTCCTCGGACTCGACGTCTCCGGTTCGATGTCGTGTGGCGAAGTCGCCGGCGTCCCCGGCTTGACGCCCTCGGCGGCTACGGCGGCCCTTGCGGTCGTCGCGGCAAGGACGGAGCCCTGGACGGCCATCATGGGATTCTCTGACACCTTCAGGGATCTCGGGGTCACCGCCAGGGACAGGGTCGACGAAGCGACGAAGAAGGTTTCCGGACTTACGTTCGGTTCGACCGACGCTTCGGTGCCCATGACCTGGGCGCTGCAGAACAAGGTCAAAGTCGACACGTTCGTCGTCCTTACGGACAACGAGACGTGGGCGGGCAACATCCAGCCCGTCCAGGCGTTGGAGAAGTACAGGCAGGCCACCGGCATCGGCGCCAAGCTGATCGTCGTGGGCATGACCGCGACCGGCTTCACCATCGCCGATCCTGATGACGCGGGCATGCTCGACGTCGTCGGTTTCGACGGCGCGACTCCCGCGCTCATGGCGAAGTTCGCCAAAGGCGAGATCTAGTCCGCACACAGAGGCCGGAAGCCGAGACGCACGTTTCGGGTTCCGGCCTCTTCTATTTATAGAGACTCTTCGCTTCTGATTTCCGGCCCCGCTCCGGCGGGTATGTACGCTTTTCAATCCTCTATCTGTTTCTTAATCATAACCATCATGGCTACCCTAGCTGAAATCCTCCGTCATGTCGTCATCATCGGGATGTTGCCCAAGTCGAGGGTCCGTGCGGCGCTCATCGCCGCCTATGCCCGTGAGCGTGCCCTCACCGAGCTTGTCCCCGACGGTCTTGTCTTCGAATCCAACCCCCGGGTCGCGGACGTCGAAACGTTGACCGATGCCGAACTGGTCGCCTTCCTCAAGGGGGCCGCCTTGATCCTCGGTCCCTCGCTTCGGCGTGAGGCGCACTGCATCTGCAACATGCGCGGCTGCTTCGTCTGGCCCCTTGCCGCCTACGTCACCTTGCTTCGCCGGGATGTCGTCCGCGCCCGCAAGGCCTGGAAGGCTTTCGCCGCCATCCCTCGGCTCTGCGCCGAAAGGCTTCCTTTCGGACACCCTGTCGATCTCCGTGATATGGAATTCGAGGAATTCGTCCTCCGCCTCTCGACGGATCTGGACATGGAGGAGCCCACGTTCGCGGCTCGCGCGGCCGCGGCCGCGACTCGCATCACCGAGGCGTTCGAACTCGACCGGGGCTGAGCTTGGCGCTGTCGGCGAGGCTGTTTCAGGACGGGCCTCGTCCTGTTCCTCGATCTTGGACTTCGCGGAAGAGGATGCTCAAGGCTCCGGCGAGGCAGCCTGGGATGAATCCCAGCAGCCAGCAGAGGAGCAGTTCCTGAAGTTCGACGCTTTTTTCCGCCGCCAAGGCGAGCGCCAGGTACGCCAAGGTCAGCAACGTCAGCAACGAGCATAGCCACATGCCCCCATGGAAAATCCGCGAAAGCCATCCGAGCCGGCTACGTGCCAACAGCGCCGAGAAAATCCCGGTATAGAGGCCAAGCATTGCTCCGGCCGCCGGGCAGAAGTCGCTGACGAGATTCTCCATGCCGACGGGGTTCGGGTTGTGGCTCACCCGCATGATCCCGTAGCCGATGATTCCGCCGAGCAAGCCACCTCCGCACCCGTAAAGGATGGCGAAGGCGAGCGTGCGGAGGAGTGCGGTCACTGAAGAGGGGCGGTCTTGCGGCAACAGTGGCATGGTCAGTTAATATAGGCCCGACTTGCCTCGGACAAGTCCGCTCAGTGG
>RFRI01000440.1 GCA_009924535.1 Verrucomicrobiota bacterium | reverse complement strand
CCGCCGCAGTTGCACCTTTGCACTGCAACTTTGTCTTTACCCGTGTCACCTTGCCCACGTGTCCCCGCGCGGCTCTATCGCGCCGCGCTTACTTCCCCGCCTCGGGTTCCGCCGCCGCCTTCGCTCCGGCCGGCAGTTCGCCGAGGAGTTCCAACGCGGTGAGGGTGGCCTTGAAGGTGACGGTGCCCGCGGTGCCGCGGTCGGCCGTCATGGAGAGATTGCCGATGGCCAGGTACGGGGCGCGCGACTTCACGCTTTCGTAGAAGCGCAGCACGCTCGCTAGGTCCGCCTTGCGGCAGCTCATCTGGAGCGAGTGGATCGCGAACTTGCCGCCCTTGGTGGTCTTGGGCGATTCGGTGTTGGCGCTGAGGCCGGCTTCCTTGGTGGCGTTCACGGCTTCGGCGACGAGCTTGGCCTGGTCGTAGCCACGGCCGGAATCAAGTCCCTGCACGGCCAGCGCGGTGGCGTTGCGGACCTCCCGCTCCTTCGCGAGCCACGACTTCTGGACGAGGGCGCTCTCCTCGAGGCCGCGCCAATCATCCCAGCCGCCGCGCACGCGGCTCCAGGCGGTGGTGGACCAGAGGGTCGCGGCCACGAGCAGCGCGACGAGCGCCATGAGACGCTCGCGGGGTTTCAGGCTGAAGAAGAAGTGTTTCATTGTTTGATGGTCTCGGCGGCCTTGAGGAGCGCGGCCTGCTTGAAGGTGATCTCGAGGCGGAAGGTGGTGGAGGTCTCACGCACGCGGGGCTCGCCCGGCGTGACGGCTTCGATCTCCGGCATGGCCTGGACGGCCTTGAGGAAGTCGGAGATGTCGCCGGCGTTCGGCGTCTTGGCGTCCACGGTCATCGTCGGCTTGGCGATCGCGCTGTCCTTGGCCTTCTTGATCTCGCACTGGATGTGGGTGAACTCGACGGTGGCCGGGCGCTTCTCGTTCACGAGCGCAAGCATCTCCATCGGCAGCAGGCGCTTCACGCCCAGCTCGAGGATGCGGGAGGTGATGGCCTGGGACGCTTCGATGTCCTCGACGACCGGACGACGGGCCTCGTTCGCTTTTTCCAGGGACTGCGAACGCATGCCGACGACGATGCCGGCGATGTCCAGGAGGAGCGAGAGGACGAGCACCGCGGCGCCCACGCGGGCCGCGTTCCAGAGAAGCAGGTTGAGGCGCTCCTTCTTGCGGCGCTCGGCGAGGAAGTCGCCGTCGCGGATGTCGGAGTCGTCCAGGCCCTTCTTGGGGATGGTGAAGGAGCCTTCGAACTCGCCCTTGAGCACGAGGTTGCCTTCGACGATGGCGCCGGCGAGGGCGCCGGTGAGGGGCTCAATCGGGGTGTCCGCGGCGAGGTCGGCGCGGGCCGCGGCCTCGCGGGCGAGGGCGGCTTCGTCCGCGTCGGCGAGCTCGGCCACGACGATCGCGGCGGGCAGCTCTTCGCCGGCCTTCCAGGCCAGCGCGGTGAGGCGTTCGTCGCCGCGGTGCACGACGATGCCGTCGGCCGCGTAGTTCCCCACGTTGTCG
>RFRI01000439.1 GCA_009924535.1 Verrucomicrobiota bacterium | reverse complement strand
GTTGTGCGCGTTCGGGCGCTCGGGCGGGACCTGATCGGCCCCTGCTCCGGCCGCCATGAGCTTCACGCGGTTCGAGTCGAGCTGGCGCTTCCACGCGGAGGGCATGGTCTTCAGCAGCTTGTTGATCTCGGCGACGTTCGCCTGGATGTCCGAGGGGTTCTTCCGCTTGCCCTGGATGATCTCCTTGACCTCCATGCCCTCGCGCGCCGCCGTCTTCGCCAGGCCGGTGACTGCCAAGACTCCGATGGTCGCGCCCTTGGCCAGGCTCGTGATGCCGCCCTTCGCCGCGACCTTTGCTCCGATCTTGCTGATCGCCTTGCCCCCGCGCCGGAACATGAAGGTTCCCGCACCGTTCTGCTTCGCCATGAGCTTCTCCGTCGCGGCCTCGCGCCCCATCTTGACGACATCCGACCCGACGAAGGCCGCGGCTCCGATGCGGCCGATGCCTCCGACGGCGTGCGCGGTCTCGCGAGCCTTGCCCTTTCCGTAGGCCTTGACCTTCGCCGTGAAGCCCTCAGCGGAGCGGACCTCCTGAGAGGTGCGCTTCTTGTGCACCCGGGACTCCTTCGCCACCGCAACCGCTTCGGGAGCCGCGTCGACCACCATGATGGCCTGGCCCACGAACGGCACGAACTTCGACGCGCCCTTCGAGGCCACCTTCGCGCCGGTCTTGGCGGCCAGCTTCTTGGAGAGGGCCCGAGACGCCCCCTTGACCGCGAGCGTGGTCCCCGTCCCGACGGCGGCCTGCCGGGCCTTCTCCTCGGTTGTCATCCCGGACGTGTCCTTCCCCTTGAGGTAGGAGAACAGGCCGTTTTCGCGGAGCAGGTCGGCGGGGTTGCGACGGGCTCGGATGATGCGCTTCGGCTTCGCCCGCCGAAGGGCCGGGGCCGGGCGCGTGGGGCTCCAGATGAAGTGGTCATGCTCCAGGCTGAGCTTCGGGTAGAAGGCCTTGCGCGCCCTGTACTCGAAGATGATGTGGTCGCCCTTCTCCTGCTCCACGCGCTTCAGCACGCGGAGCTCGTACTCCGGGATCTTCAGTCCGACTTCCTCCCGGACTTCACGGAGCGCGGCTTCGCGCGCACGCTCTCCGGGCTCGACATGACCACCCGGGTACTCGTACTGCCCGGCGCGCTTCGGCGCGGACGCACTTCGCCGAACCCACAGGATGTTCCCCTGGGGCTCAGTGATGCGCACCGAGACGGAGTACGGCTTGTTCACGCACTACGCCGTAGCCGGTCCGGGAACCGGCTGCGCAGGGCTGCGCAGGAAGAAGTACCAGATGGCCCCGCCGGCCACGACCGTGCTGCCGATCACCGCGGGCCAGAACCAGGGCTGCTCGGTCAGCGGCACTTCGGCCGCCGCGGCGGCGTCGGGCGTCGCGGTCTCGGTCGCAGGGGCAGAAGGCACACTGACCGGGGCCGCAGGGGGCGTGTAGGTCACGCTGGGGGCGGCTGCGATGGAGCCTGACTTCAGCTTGTTGTCGAGGTAGTCCTTGCTGAGGTTCGTCGCGATGGCGGAGTAC
>RFRI01000438.1 GCA_009924535.1 Verrucomicrobiota bacterium | reverse complement strand
CGCAGGAAGAGCGAGCCCACCGAGCCTTCGCCCGACTGCTCGGAGGCGTAGACGCCGGGGGCGCCGCCGAGGAGGCTCGTCAGGGTCGTCAGGCCGGATTCAGAAGCGGACGTGACATCGAGGCGACTGACCGAAGGCGAAGCCTCGGCCAACGGGGTGGCCTGCCGAGTTTCGATCACCACCGTCTCGGGAAGGCGGGTGGGCGCCTGGGCCAGGAAGATCGCGAGGAAAGAGAGCACCCGAGGACAATCCGCCGTGGTTTCGGCCGTTCAACCCAAAAGGGGCTGGAGAAACGCATCCGGATTGTCATAATGACTTTCGATGGCCGCCGATATTTCCCAGCAACCTGACCTCGGACCTGTCCGCCAGTTCTCCATCTTCGTCGAGAACAAGGTCGGCCGACTCAATGAACTGGTCGAATCTTTGGCCGGCGCCGATGTGCACATCATGGCGCTGTGCCTCGTCGACACGACCGACTCCACGATCATCCGCATCGTCGTCGACTACCCGGAGCGAGCGGAACAGATCCTCGACGAACACCGCTTCGCGCATGACGACGTCCCCGTCGTCGCCATCGAGCTCCAGTCGGAAGCCCAGCTCAAGGACGTGACCGGCGTCCTGCTCAGGGCCGAGATCAACATCCATTACGTCTACCCTTTCCTCTTCCGCCCGAACGGCCGCTACGGTCTCGTCGTCCGCACGGAAGCGCAGGAACTCGCCGCCTCCGTCCTCTCCAGCCACGGAATCACCGTGCTGGGCAGGAATGATATTGCGCGCTAAGCGCAGCTTAGCGCGGGGGGAACTGCTGGCATGCTGGCAAGCTGCGAAGCAAAGCCGTAACCCTAATCTGCAAGTTATTAACAGCCAGCGGAACGGGCATTGAGCGGCTATTCCTGAGATTTCTTCGCAGCAGTTCACCATGCCAGCAGACCCCCACCCGTGGTTGCATGATTGCATCTCCGCCCGAGATGGGCAAAGTTACTCTCCCTTCGCATGAGCCGGTACTACTTCGCCTACGCCTCCAATCTGGACTCCACCCAGATGGAGCGCCGTTGCCCTGGCTCCAGCTACCGCGGCAAGGCCTTCCTGCCTAAGCATCGCCTCGCCTTCACGCACCCTAGCTCGACTTGGGGCGGCGGTTCGGCGGACATCCTTGAAGACCAGGATACTCCCGGCGTCTGGGGCGCGGTGTATGAGATGACGCCTGACGACTGGAAGCGCATGGATGAAGCCGAAGGCTCGGCCTACAAGCGCATCAAGATGACCGTGCTCGAAGCTGGCCTCGAAGACTGCCCCCTCGATTGCCAGGCCTACAAGGTCGTGGACCCCACCGGACCGCACCTGCCCTCCAAGCTGTACCACGAGAAGATCGTGCGCGGCGCGCTCGCCCGTGGCCTGCCCGCTGGCTGGATCGCCTGGCTGCGAGGTCTTTCGACGAAAGCCTGACCGTGGCCAAGCCTAAGTCAGGCGGTTGATCGGTTGAATGGTTGAAAAGTTGAATCGAGGGAAACCGCCTTAGGAACCAAGAG
>RFRI01000437.1 GCA_009924535.1 Verrucomicrobiota bacterium | reverse complement strand
TTGTCGATGGCCGAGAGCACAAGGTCCACGGCTTCTTCCTGGGAGGTCTGGTCGGTCTTGATATGGACCTCGGGAGCCGCCGGGGCTTCATACGGGGAAGAGATGCCGGTGAACTCGGCGATCTCGCCACGACGGGCCTTGGCGTAGAGCCCCTTGACGTCGCGGGATTCGCAGACGTCGAGCGGGGCGTCGACGAAGACCTCGAGGAACGCATGGTTCGCGAGGGCGGCGCGGGCCTTGGCGCGGTCGGCGGCCAGCGGGGCGATGAGGGTGACGAGCGTGATGTGGCCCGTGCCAGCGAAGAGACCGGCGACGGCGGAGGCGCGACGGACGCTTTCGGCGCGGTCGGCGGCCGAGAAGCCTAGGTCGCGGTTGAGCGAGACGCGGAGGTCGTCGCCATCCACGCGGATGACGTTGCGGCCGGCGTCGAAAAGACGGCGCTCGACAGCTTCGGCGATGGTCGACTTACCCGAGCCTGAGAGGCCCGTGAACCAGATGACCGCCGGCGGGTGGCCGGCGCGGGCGCCGCGTTCGGAGGCGGTGACCTTGCCGGAAGGGGCTTCGGACTTCGTGACCGCGTCGAGGATGATGCCGCCGCCATGGATGCGACCGCCTTCTTCGAGGGCGAAGCGACCGGTGATCGGGCACTCGTGGTGGAGGTCGAAGGCGATGTTGCGCGTGGCGCGGACGATCACTTCGCAGATCGAGTCGCGCGGGACGCTGTCGGCTTCCTTGGACTCGAGCGTGGAGGCGTCGGTCACCTTGACGATCTTGGCGATGACCGCGTCGACGTTCTGGGTGAGCAGGCGCAGGCGATAGGTCTTCTTCGGGACGAGTGGTTCCTTGCCCAGCCAGAAGATGCGGGCGCGGAATTCGCGGCCGACACGGGGCTGGTTGGACGGGTGGGCCGCGACCTGGCCGCGTTCCACGAAGATCTGCTCGGAGAGCGTCACGCTGGCGGAACCGCCGGTGCCGACCACCGAACGGGAATCAGGGCCCGGCCAGTCTTCGAACGTACGGACCGTGCTGCGACGGCCGCCAGGCTGGAAGATGAGCTCGTCGCCGGGGCGGATCGCGCCGGCTTCGACGCGGCCGGCGATGATGCGACGGTGGTCGAAGCGGTAGATGTCGGAGACGGGGAGGCGAAGGGGCAGGCCGGTGAGGTCGTCCTCGTGCGCGAAGGCATCGAGGGCTTCGGTGACCGTCGGGCCCTTCCACCAAGGCATCTTGGCGGCGCGCTGCACCACGTTCTCGCCGTGCTTGGCCGCGATCGGGATGAAGTGGACCGCGTTCAGGCCAAGGGTCTTGAGGAAGGCGGAGTATTCGGCGACGATCTTCTGGTAGGTGGACTCGGAGTGGTCGACGAGGTCCATCTTGTTCACCAGCACGACGAGCTGCTTTACTCCCAGGAGCGAGAGCAGGAACGCGTGGCGGCGGGACTGGTCCATCACGCCTTCCTTGGCGTCGATGAGGAGGAGGGCGGCTGAAGCGCTGGCGGCGCCGGTCACCATGTTCTTGAGGAACTCCTT
>RFRI01000436.1 GCA_009924535.1 Verrucomicrobiota bacterium | reverse complement strand
GCGTCGGGACGAAGATGACGTTATCCTTGAATTCAGGGCGGTTCGCGACCGCGGCCTGGGCCTTGCGGAGCGCGGTCCATTCCTTCGGAGCGTCGACCCACGGGCCGGTCAGCTCGCCGACGATGACCGGGAGTTTCGGCGCGCCGAACTCCTTGCGCACATCATGGATGAGGTGCACGAGGTTCTGCTCATATTCCGGGACGGCGGTCTTGGGATTCACCCCGTCGTTCCAGCCCTGATACCAGACGAAGCCAGCCAGCTCGACGGGCGAGCCGTCGTAAGAAGGGAAATCCTTCTTGAGGTTGGCCAAAGCTTCACGGACCTCAGCGACCATTTTCAGATAATATGGACCCACTTCGCCCCCCGCGCTGGGCGGACGGAAATCACGGTACAGGCTCTTACCGCCCCAGGACGTCTTGATGAGCAGGACCTGATCGCGATAAGCGTCGCCGACCACGTGGCCGAACTGGAATTCCGGGCCGAAGTGATGCACGTCGCCATAGACGGAATAACCGACCGAAAGTCCGCTGGCCAGGAGCGGCTGCTTCTCGCGCTGGTATCGCACCCAGACATCCTGACGCACCACCCACTTGCCATCTTTGTCTCTTAGGTGGGCGTACCGCTCCGCGCTACCTGGGCGGGCCATGACTTCGACCAAGGTCCCCTTCCCTTCGTTATAATTGCGCCCCGTCAGGTCGACGACCGCCTGGCCCTCCATGTTGGACTGTCCGGCCAGGATGAAGACCTTGAGTTTCCGAGCCGGCTCGGCGGCCAGACAGAGGACGGACCAGCAGAGCAAGATCGGGGCGAATCTCATGACGAACTTATCCGCCCATCTACGCTCCCCCGCAAGCCCATCCCCTTCAACCTCCCTGAATTCCCGATTCAATTCTGCCCTCGATTCAGCCCTCGATTCAGCCATCAATTCAGTCCTCCTTCATCCGCCATGCCCACCTCCCCTTTCCCCCTCTCCGGACTGGCCGACGAAGCCGCCGACGACATCGACGGCCAGATCGCCGCGCACAAGGCCCTCGGTTGGACGGCCATCGAACTGCGTCTGCTCCACGGCAGACAGTTCTCCGGCCCCGCCGTCACCGACGACGAATTCAAGGCTGTCGTCGACAAGCTCGAAGCAGCGGGGATGCGCGTCAGCAGCTACGCCTCCGCCATCGGCAACTGGAGCCGGCCCATCACGGGCGACTTCGCCACCGATCTCGCCGACCTCAAGGTGCTCATCCCGCGCATGCAGCGCACCCGCACGAAGTTCGTCCGCACGATGAGCTGGGTCCGCGGCGACGTCTCCGAAGACCTCTGGCGCGACGAGGGCGTCCGCCGCTACCAGGAGATGGCCAAGCTCGCCGCCGACGGGGGCATCATGTTGCTCCATGAGAACTGCGAAGGCTGGGGCGGGCTCTCCGGCACGCACGCCCGCCGCTTCATCGAAAGCGTCGACCATCCGAACGTCCGCTACCTCTTCGATATCGGCAATACGGTCTCCTACGGCCAGGAAACGATGCCGTTCTACCGCGA
>RFRI01000435.1 GCA_009924535.1 Verrucomicrobiota bacterium | reverse complement strand
CGAGCGAAGCGACGGGCGTGTGCTTGCCGCTGAAGGCTTCGCCGGGGGCGATGGCGGCACCGCGACGCGCGAGGATGCCGAGACCCCAGACACCGTGCAGGCGCTCGAGCTGGTTCTTCGAACGGGTGGCGGCTTCGAAACGGTCCGCGGCGTCCGGACGACGGGTCAGTTCGATCTGCGCGCGGAGACGGACGCGCTGGTCGCCATGGGCGAGCAGCTGGGCGAGTTCGGCGGACGACTGCTTCGTGAAGCCGCCCTTGATGAGCTCGGCCACGGTCGAAGCGACTTCGGGCTTCATCATCTTGTTGGCTTCAAGGGTCACGAGGCGGCCGGCGTCATGGGACTCCCAGCCGGTGATGAAGTCGGAGACGACGAGGCGACCCTTCCAGTCGTATTCGATGTCGGTCGCGGCGACGCCCCAGAGGAGCTGGTGCGACTCGGTCATCTTCATGCCGGCGCCCGCCGGCTCCATCTTGAAGGACCAGATGCCGGACGCGCCGGCGGAACCGCGGTAGTCGCAGATGTGGAAGTGCTGGGCTTCGGATTCCAGGAAGCCGGCGCCAGGGTGATAGGTCAGGCCGGAAGGACCGGAAGAAATATAAGCGGCGGGCGGAATGATAAAGGCCGGCTGGACGGGGTTCTGCAGTTCCCAGACCTTCTCGGTCATCCAGCGGGAAAGCGGACGCTGCTCGAGGCCGATCTCGCGGTGGAAGGTATGCATCGCCTGATGTTCCATTTCCCAGCCGGAGTCGGCGCCTTCCACGACGTAGACGACGCGGGCAGCGTCGCCTTGGTCGGAATTATTATCCACGGAGAAGCCATTGCCGAACTCGTCGAAGGCGATTTCCTTGGGATTACGCAGGCCGAAGTGGACGACCTCGAAGTTCGTGCCATCGGGTTCGAAACGGAAGACGGCGCCACGGTTATGCGAGTCGTACTTCTTGCCTTCCTTGGTGGTGAAGTTGAAACCGCGGTCGCCGATGGTACCCCAGACGCGGCCGTCCGGGCCGATGGCGAAGCCGTTCATGTCGTGCCCGGAAAGCGAGACGCGGACGCCGAAGCCTTCCTCGATGACCTTGCGCTGGGCGGCGACGCCGTCGTTCTTGGCATCCTGCAGCATCCAGAGCTTCGGGATGCAGGCGAAGTAGACATTATCGTCCCACGCCATCACGCCGGCGCCGGTGCCGTCGAGGACGTCGTTGAACTTATCGCCGAAGACCTTCTGGGTCGTGAAGGTGCCGTCGGCCTGCTCGCCGCCGACGTAACGGATGATCTCGGACTTGGCCGTCATCCACTCGAGCGGCTTCTTGGCCTTCCACTTCTCGTGCAAGGCGCGACGATCGGCGGTCGTCTGCGCGGCGAGGTCGTCGTGGTACCAGAAGAGGTTGTTACGATCGTCCTCGACGCCGAAACGGAAGCGATGGGTCTCCGCCACGTAGACGCTGCCGTCGTTGCCGAAGGAGATCGCGGTGGGCGAAGTGACGCCGGTGACCTTATGATCGGCGGTGACCTTGAAGCTCGCGCCTGGGA
>RFRI01000434.1 GCA_009924535.1 Verrucomicrobiota bacterium | reverse complement strand
GGGGCGTTCCTTTCCGGCGGCCGATATGTCCGGCAGGTGCATCTTTCTTCGCGCCGGCGCCGGATGCCTGGTCAGGAAAGCGAGGACGCTCGCCTGTTCGCCGACGGGTTCAAGGGATTGAAGGCCATCGGCTATCAGGGCTTCTGTTCCTACGAGTGCGGGATGTTCACCGGCTTTTGCGAGAACCTGCCCATGTCGATGGCCTTCCTTCGTCAGCAGTGGGACCTTGCCTGAGATCGCCATGCGACTCCTCCTGCTTGTCCTGCTGTTCGTCTCTCCCGCGGCCCACGCTGGACTAAGTCCGATTTTCGATGGTCGCACCCTCGCCGGCTGGGAGGGTGACCCGACGATCTGGCGCGTGGAAGACGCGGTGCTCGTCGCCGGGCGCCCCGACGAGGTCCAGCCTTACAACGACTTCCTCTGCACGCTGAAGGAGTACGGAGACTTCGACCTGCAGCTGGAGTATAGCCGCGGCGGCGGGAACGGTGGCGTCCAGTTCCATAGCCAACGTGTCCCGGCCAGCCACGAGATGCTGGGTTTCCAGGCCGACTTCGCCAAAGGCATCGACGGTTTTCTCTACGACGAATCCCGGCGAAAGGTCTTCCTGGCGCAGCCTGATGAGCCGACGATTGCCAAACTGGGACTCCGGGAGTGGAACCGCTATCATATCAGGGCGGAAGGATCCCGCATCCGGCTCTGGGTCAACGGCGTCATGACGGTCGACTATGTCGAGACCGACGGCAAGATCCCGATGCGAGGCAAGATCGGGCTGCAGCTGCACAAGGGCGCCAAGGTGATCCGCTATCGCAACCTCTGGATCGAAGAGCTGGGCGCCGCGGCGGCGACCGTGAAGAACTCCGGCAGCGGCGCGGCGTTGTTCGATGGGCGGACCCTGGCGGGCTGGCATTACCAGGATGAGGCCGATCTCGGCTCGGCCACGCAGAGCACCGACGGAAGATACTCCGCCAAGGAAGGCGTGCTTACGGTCAATCCCGAGGACAAGGCCAAGGGGCCTCATCTGCGGCAACTTTGGACCACCCGGGAATTCGCGCGCGATTTCGTCCTCAGCCTCGACTTCCGAGCAGGCGTCGATGCGGACAGCGGCATCTTCATCCGCGGCAACCAGCTTCAATGCCGGGACTTTGCGGTCGCGGGTCCCCCTAAGTACAAGGCTCTCAAGAGCTACCGTCCTCAGGATTGGAACCGTATCGAAATCGTGGTGACCGGGACTTCGGCCCGTTGCACCCTCAACGGGGAAGTGATGGAGGCGGCCTTCAAGGTGCCGGCCAACGGGCCGATCGGATTGGAGGCCGATCGCGGAACCATGGAGTACCGCAATCTCAGCCTGAAGGAGATTCCTTGAGCGCGGCACGAACTCAGCCTCTCGCCTCGAGGTAAGCCTTCACTTCGCCGGCGAGTTTGTCGCTGAGGCCGGCGACTTCCGCGATCTCCGCGGCGGTGGCCTTACGCAGTTTCTGGATGCTCCCGAAGTGTGCGAGGAGGGCGTCCTTGCGCTTGGGTCCGAGCCCCGGCATCTCGTCGAGCAGCGA
>RFRI01000433.1 GCA_009924535.1 Verrucomicrobiota bacterium | reverse complement strand
TCGACACCGTCGTCGATGACCGCGAGAAATCGCCGCTCAAGGAAGCCGACCTTAACAGCGAAGCCAAAGCCGCCCACGCCAAGCTCAAGGCCCTGCTGGCCGCGCATCAAGGACCACGCGACGATTACTTCGTCAAACAGAGCCAGGCCTTCGGCGGCGAGGCCGGCGAAAACGCCGATGGCGTCAAAAAGGGCAAAGCCGGCAAGAAGGCGGCCGCGGCCGCTCCGAAAGCCGCCGAAGCCGATCCGAAGGCCGTCCGCTTCAAGGAACGCGACGCCGACCATGACGGCAAGATCACCTATGAGGAGTTCCAAGCCAGCATCCCCGACAAGAAGGCCGCCAGGGAGCGCTTCGACGCCCGCGACACCAATCACGACGGCAGCCTGACCCTCGAGGAATTCCTCGGCGCAGCCCAAAAGGGAAAGTAAGTTTAGCCTGAAGTTTCACTTTCCACGGACTTACGGTTAGTCATAAAGAGGAAATGTTACGTTCGTTACTCCTCTGTGCCCCTCTCGCCATCCTCGCCGCCGAGACCGCCCAGGAACACGTCGCGACGGTGACGAATACTCCCGGACTCGTCGCCTTCTGGGACTTCACCAAGCGCGAAGCCCCGGGTAAGCGCTTCACGGCCCACGTGCCGGCCGGAGCCAAGAACGACTACGCCCTCGACGCCGGTAATTACGTCAAGGACCTCTGGCAGACCGGCCCTGACGCGACCTACGCCGACTTCCCGATGCTCGGGGCCGGACCATTCGGTCAGGCGATCCGCATCAAGGCCGAGACCAATCCGGATTTCCGCCCCCTGCTCTTCGTCCCCCGCGCCCGTCTGCATGACACCCCGCTCGACATCAAGGGCGCCGGCAAAGCCGTCACGGTCGTCGTCTGGGCCATCCGCGAAAGCGGCAACCACGCCCTCGCGGGCATCTGGCACGAAGGCACCGACCTCAAGGAGAAGACCACCGAGACCATCGCCAAGGTCGAACGCGGCCAGCGCCAATACGCGCTCTTCGCCGGCCTGAACAAGGAGGGTTCCGCCTGCGGCCACGTCTCCGAGAACGGTGCCAGCTCGTTCACGAACAAATACGCGCTGCATAAATGCAACTCCGCCGAGCAGTCGCCGAAGGTGCCGGCCGACGCCACCGCCGAGGTGCTGGCCAAGTCGTGGCAGACGTTCGCGATGACCTTTGACAGCAAGACCCAGCAGCTCACCGGCTGGCTCGACGGCCAGAGCGGCGACCGCTGGCTCGACAACCCGCAGAAGGACAAGCTGATCTCCTATGCCGCCAACGCTTGGCACCAAGGCCGCTTGGCTAAGATCCCCGGCATGCAGGAAGGCGAAGACCCGAAGTTCCCGGCCGACCAGTATTACAACCCGCCGGAGGACAAGCCCGTCAAGGTCACCCTGCTCAGCGAGAAGGAAGCCAAGCGCGTCGAGCTCCGCGAATACGCCTACACCAAGGTCAAGGTCACGCTCCTCGCCGGACAGGAGACCGAACGCGAACTGGTCTCCCTGCGCCTCAATCCTTGGTGGTATCCGCACGGCATCTACGAGCCCAAGAA
>RFRI01000432.1 GCA_009924535.1 Verrucomicrobiota bacterium | reverse complement strand
TCCTGGATCTCGAACTCGGAAAGGTCCGACTTCTTCATCAAATCCACGACTTGTTTAATCTTAATTAGGTCCAAGGTAATGTCCTCCGTGAGGGGGTGTCCCTCTCTGATACAGGGTGTCAGGGGGGTAAATCAACCCCTCATTCCTGCATTCCGTCAGGAATCTTACCTAAACTGCTGTTCTTCTGCGACTTAATGATATCTTTCATGGTCGGAATCGCACTGGTTTCGGGCTTCGAAATAGGCCCGTTTACCTTTATTTTAGTCAAGCTGACGAGGGCGCGATTCAGATTGATAAGGTCCAGCGGGTTGAAACCAGCCTTCCGGGGTAGAGAGAAGTCTCCTTCGAAGTCCAAAGTAGAGGCCTGAAGGTCGATTTCGCCGGCCAAGTCCAAGCGGGCTTGGGGGCCGGTGACGGCTAGGTCAGGGAAGTATACCCGCCCGCCGACGCAGCCAAAGGAGCCCTTTGCCTGGCTCAGTTCGTAGGTCGTGGCGCCTACGCCGAAGACTTCCAGCACCTTGGAGATCCCCCCGAGGAGCCGGACCTTCTTGAGCTCCGGGTCCGTGAGCGAGTAGTGGCCGAGTCCCTTCAGCAAGCGGGGCTTTTCGAGGTCGAGGCGCCCGGCGAAGTCGAGGTCCAGTTTGCCGGCCGTGGCCGCCTTGGCCGGGACAGGCGTGTCCTTCGATTGGGTCCCGCTCAGGTCGTTCAGCAGCTGGCCGACCTGCGCAGGGTCACAGCCTTTGAGGGCGAGGGCGACCTTGGTCTCATGCAACGGATCGCCGTCCAGCGTGAGCCGTGCTTCGCCTTCCGCGAGCCCGAGCTTCGCCCGCACGCGCAGGCCGCCTTCGATGTTCTCGGTGTCCGCCTGCAGGGATTTTCCGGAGACGCCCCAGGCGGAGAAAGCGCCGGCGCATTCGATCGAGGTCTTGATGTCCGGACCTTTCGCGCCCGGCGTGAGCAATAAGGCGAAGCGCCGGTCGACGGGCAGGGAGAGTCCGCGCAAGGCTTCGCCGAATTCCTTGCCGGCGCAACGCGCGGCGATCCAGGGCTGCAGGTTGCCTTCCAGACGCACGACGGGTCCGGCGAGCGCCAGCGGCTTGGACCAATCCCACGAGGCCGAACCATCGATGCTGCCGTCGGCTTCGGAATCGCCGCCGCTCAGGCGATGCAGGCCGATGAACGTATGCTTGGGGTCGGCGTCGATGGAGATTTCGACGTGCCTAAAAGGCGCGCCCAGAAAGTCGAAGCGGTTCAGGAGGACGCGGCCTTTCGTCACGCTGGTCATCGCCCCCCAATGGCTTTCGACGTCGATGATCGCGTAGGGATTCTCGCGGATGAGCATCATCTGCCAGAGGGAGACCCACCATTCGCCGAGCACACGGTCGAGGCTGGGCGGCGCGATCTCGCCGTTCAGGTGGAGCTTGAACGCGCCACCGGCCTGGAGTTCGCAGTCGGCCGACCCGGTGATCGAAGCGATACGCAGGTCGCGTAGTCGAAGGGGGGCGTCGGCGCGGGAGGGGTCGAAGTCGAAGCGCGTGCGCAAGGGGAGGGCTTTATCCGG
>RFRI01000431.1 GCA_009924535.1 Verrucomicrobiota bacterium | reverse complement strand
CCCGCCCCATCCCCCTCGAAGAGGTCTCCCTCGATGCCCTCGAGACCCGTGAGCCGACCGGCATCAAAGGGCACATTGCGCGAGCGGTCATCCGGGCCGTCTTGGCCGACCTCGGCCCGATCCTGGTCTTCGCCCCCCGCCGACGAGCCGCCGAGCAGATCGCCCGCGACATCGCCGCCGGACTCCCGCTCGGCCATGGGCCGCCACTCTCCCCCAGCCAACGCACCATGGCCGGCGACGACTTGAATCGCCTCCTCCGCCAAGGAGTCGGGCTCCACCACAGCGGCCTGACCTTCGACCAGCGCACGGAACTCATCGAGCCGTGGGCCAAGGCCGGCAAACTCAGCGTGGTCGTCGCGACGACCGGCCTCGCCTCGGGCATCAACTTCTCGCTCCGCTCGGTGCTCGTCACCGATCGCCGCTATGCCGCCGAGCACGCCGAACGCGAAGTGCGCCCCGATGAACTGCTGCAGATGTTCGGCCGGGCCGGCCGTCGCGGCCTCGATGATCGTGGCTTCGCGCTCTGGACCGGCGACAGCCCGCGCCTGGGCGAAGCGAAGCCGCTCCAACTCAAACGCAGCCCCGCCCTCGATTGGCCCGCCTTCCTCTCCGTGATGCGCCGGGCGGAAGACCCGAAAGCCGTCGCGGCCCAACTGGCGAAGGCCCTGTTCACCCGCGACCCCATCGACCTCGCGTTGGATCGTCTGGACGAAGACCTGCCGACCGACCTGCCCGTCGCACCGGCCGGAGCCACCCGTCACATCACCGAGATCTGCGGACGCAACGGCACCTGGCAGCGCGAACGCCCCACGCACCTCGTCCCGCTCGCGCAGGCGCTGATCTACGTCAAGGACACCTGGCACCCCGCCCTGTCGAAACCCGATTCGCTCCGCGCCCTGCCTTACGGCACCCCTTGCAAACTCGAGACGAGCGAAGGCCTGCGCTATGGCCGCACGGTCACTCTGGCGCACTTCCCCAAGGAAGCCGGGACCTCGCACCTGACCCCGGCCGAATGGCTGATGAAGGCCTTGCGAAAACTCGAAGGCGGCCAGACCCGTCCCCGCTCCTGGAAACTCGAACTCCTCGAGAAAGAGATCCTGCCGCTGCTCCCGAAACTCACCCAAGGCGGCTTGGCCCATGGCGGCCTCTTCCTCGGACGCGACAGCGTCCAGGTGAAGCTCGATTACTCCCGCGCCAACGTCCGCGTCTGGCCCGACGCCGATAATCACCCGCTGATCAACCCGCCGCGTCGACAGGTCGAGAAGCAGGACATCAACCTCCGCGAAATCCTCGGCGGCGGCACGCTCCACACGGCACGTGCCGGGCGTCTCTGGAAGAAACTCGGGCTCATCGACTCAGCCGCCCGCCCCACCGAACGCGGGCATATCGCCTCCCTCTTCCAGCACGGCGAAGGCCTGGCCGTCGCGGCCGCCCTGGAGGACGATTCCTACGACGCCCATGCGATCGCCTGGGACCTCGCCGAGCTCCGCGCCGGCGAACGCGTCGCCTCGGCGGGCCGTAACTCCAGTCGCCTCGGCGCCTGCTGCCGCCTGGCCTATAA
>RFRI01000044.1 GCA_009924535.1 Verrucomicrobiota bacterium | reverse complement strand
AAGCCCCCTTGCGGGGGCGTGGCGGGCGGCTGGCGGGCCGATCAGGCTTCGCTGGGGGTGAGGCGCTCGCCCACGGCCGCGACCTCGCGGGTCGGCCACTGGTTGAAGGCTTTGCCGTACTTGCTGAAGTTGATGATGCACTTCGTTTCGAAGGTGTAGGTCATCGGGTTGCTGGCGCTGGGGTTCGTGGCGCTGATGTGGATCGTGGATCCTTCCCAGACGGCGCCGTTGCTGGTGGCGGCCACGATGGTGGAGTCGGTCATCCCAGTGTGGGCGTAGTGGCGCTCGGCCGTGCGGCTGGCGATCTTCCACGCGAAGCCACCCACGAAGGCATCGGCCTCATCGGCCGCGACCTTGCCGAGGCGCTTGGCCGCGACAGCGCGATCACGGATCGTGCGCTTGGCCAGCGGATCGCGGAACGAGGGGCAGGAGTCATCGCTGAACAGGAGGCGGTACGCGGGCATCTGGCGCTGTTGATCGCCGACCAGATCGTAGAAGTCGGAGATCGTGGTCTCGGTCTTCACGACCTCGATGGATCCGTCCGCGTTCTTGCGGCGGCGCGTGGTGCCTTCGCTGATCGCCTTGGCGGCCAGCGCAACGAGGTAGTCGAAGTCGCGCAGGTAGCGCTGGGCGATGCGCTCGGCGATCTGCTTCTCGGCGTCAGCCAGAGTCGCGCGGATCAGCGTGACGGCGGGCTTCAGCAGGATCACCAGATCCATCTCGGCCTTGGCCTTGCTGGCCTTGGCCTTGGCGCGATCAGCCTTGGCGGCGGCTTCAAGGCGCTTCTTCGGGAGGCGCTCGGCGATCTCAGCGCGCTCGGCGATCTTCCACGCGATCTCGAAGAGGGCGCTGGTCTCGATGCTGGAGGAGCGGCCGCTGTCGCGGGCCGTACAGGCGGCGGTCATCGCGGCCTTGTGCGCCGCGTGGAGATGCGGCACGGAGGCAGTGAGGATCTCCGAGGACAGTTCGCGGAAAGCGGACGGCTTGAGGGAGATCAGGGCGGTGGTGTTGGTGGGATCGATGATCATTTTTGTGGTGGGTGAGGAGGGCAGTAGATCACTTCTTCGACTGGGTGTCAATGGCCTTGATGATGATCAGGGCGGTGAGAAAGCGGCCCAGCAATTTGGCCGCGAGGCCCACGGCGCCGATCAGGGCGCCGAGGCCCAGCAGGAGGGCGCAGGAGAGGATGAGGCGGGTGTCCATAGGGGTCGGCTGGGCTAGGGGCTTAGATGGCCTTCTTGGCGGCGTCCTCGGCGAGGCGCGCGGCGTACTCGGCGGCGTTGCGGGCCTTGGCCGTGGCCACGATCTCGGCGATGGCTTCGATGTCCTCCACGCTCAGGCGAGTGTCGCGGATCCGCACTTCGGATCCGTCCAACTTCAGCGTGGGGTAGTAGGCGTACTTGTCGCCTTCGTTGGCCTTGGCGCAAGCGGCGGCGTAGCGGCCGTTGAGGATCCGCTGGGCCTCGTTGCGGGCGGCTTCGGCGGCGAGCAGATCAGGCGACAGTTCGGCGGCGCGCTTGGTGGCCCACTCGGCACGGCTGGTGAGGAGGTCGATCAGGTTGTCCAGATCGTTGAGCGCGTTCTTCACGATGGTGGCGCAGTTGGTCGGCGCAAAGGAGTGGCCCCAGCCAGCGCGGCGAAACTTCGTGTTGCTGACATTGACCTGAGCGTGAGTCCACAGAGCGCGGGCTTCAGCCAGCGCGGCCAGAGGAGCCATCTCGGCGTGGATGCGGGCTTCGTAGCCTTCGCCGCGCTGGGCTTCGTTGGACGGCTGGTAGTTGATCGTGAACGACAGGATCTGCTTCGCGGCGCCGAAGGCGGCGTAGGAGTGATCCGAGTTGGTCAGCGAGCCAGAGAGCGAAGAGTCCTTCTCGGAACCGCCCTTGGCGAAAGCGTCCACGCGGGCGGCCGTCCACGCGGCGTAGGCCGAGTGCGCGGCGAGGTTGGCCTTGATGATCACCAGTTCGGTGACGCGGCTGAGGAGACCAGTGTCGATGTACATCTTGGTCGCAGGATCCCACTGGCTGGCCTTCGAGGTCTGGATCTCGCGCGTCACCTCGATGCCCGCAGGGGCGATGGCGGTGAGCGAAGCGATGATCTCGTTGATCGCCGTGGTCGGAGAACCACCGATGGTGATCTTCGACTTCGGGAGGAGAGCGGACTTGATGGTGATGTGGTTGAGGTTCATATGCGTATTGGTATTATTGGTTATTTGGTGGGTGAAGGAGTACAGTGGATCAGAAGTTCTAGTGGGTGTCAAGCGCTTGGTTTAGATCAGGCCGTAGGTCTTTTCGATGGCCTGATCCACAGTGATCTCAAGGTCGTCCAGATCGGTCAGGACATTGGATCCGTCAACGAGCATAGCGGACAGCAGGGCGACCTCGGCCTCGGTCAGGAGGCGGGAGGCCCACGCGCCGCGCGGCAGGTGCGGCTGGCCTTCGGCGTTTTGCTTCAGGGTCAGACGGATGTCATCGAGGTAGCACTCCAGCAGGTTGGCCGCCGAGCGGATCTGCTGGCGCGTGGCCTTGGCCGACTTCTTCGCGAAGGTCAGGGCGCGGGCGGCGATGGTGCGATCCTTGTAGAAGATCGTCTGCTTGAATTCCTCGAAAGCGCGCGCCACAGTGCGGCTGATCAGATCGTTCGAAACACCGCCGCGATACGATTCCTTCGGGCCGAGAATGTAGGTGACGGCGGCATCGCAGTGCGCGGTCTCAGCGGCTTTGTACGCGGCCCTGACGGCGGTGAGCGTGTTGATGCGCTTCGTGATCAGCGCAACGCGCTTGGCCGCGATGGGCTTGAGCGTGTTGAGCGCGCGGATCGCTTCGGCGACTTGGTGAACTGCATCGGTGGTGGTGATCGTGATGGCCATATGTGTGGTTTGTTTTTGGGTGGGTGAAGGAGTGCAGTGGAACAGGTGTTCTACACTGTGTCAACACCTGATCTGGGAGGGCGCCTGAGGTCAGACGATCCAGTCGATGACCTGCCAGATCGGGCCGCCGTAGATCGGCGCCGTAGGGGCGTCTAGGTGGCCTGTCAGATCCACCCCGCTCAGGATCGGGCGGCCGTCATAGCCCCGATGATCGGAGATCCGCGTGGCCCGCTCAAAGGCCGTCCACAGTTGCGGGCCGAAGCCAGCCAGCAGGTCATCGCTGGTACCTAGGGCCAGCACCACGCGCTCGGCGTCCGCGATCAGGTAGATCGGGCCGTCCACGCGGGGGATGACGCCTAGGTGGTGATCGGCCAGCGCGAGGGCCACGCTCAGGCCGTCCTGCGCCATCGACTGGCGCGTCATCTGGAGCGCCTCCCAGTACCCCTGATGGGCGGGGGTGGGGGTGAAGGTGGTCGCGCTCATTTTGAAAATTTCGAAGCGTAAATTTCGGCTTCGATTTCTACCTGTAGGTTTACCAGTTCGATCTCGTAGCGCTCGCGCTGGTCAGGGGTGAGGTAGTCATCCCCAGCGGCGCCGAGGGGCGCGGCGAGGATGCCAGCCAGATCGCGGGAGCGCTGGCGCAGGGAGTGGAGGCGAGTAACGCTCATCGGATTAGCGGAGGTTGAGGTGGAACTTGATCGCGGCCTGTTTCAGCGAGTTGCGGAGCGCTTCGAACTGCGGCTCGTAGGAGACGCGGCCGAGGTAGGAGACGATCTCGGCGTTGGCCTTTTCCTGCGCGGCTTCTTCGGCTTCCATCTGCTCTTCGGTGAGCATCGAGTAGTTCCAGCCAGCGCCACGACCTTCGGGCGTGGGGAGGTAGGCGGCTTCTTCGGTGAACTTTTCGATGCGGGCCTCGGTGGTCAGGAGGAGACCGCCGCGATCCGTGATGTCCGTCCAGACCTGAATCAGGATCGAGACATCAGCGGCGTAGGACTGGCCGAGATCGGTCACGCCTTCGATGTTGAAGGTGAGGCCGTACTTGGAGCCGTCCGCGTAGATCTGGCTCTCGCGGTTGCGTTCGGATTTGTGGGTGAGGCAGAGGATCTCGGCCGTGTTGTTTTGCTTGGTGTTATTGCTCATATGCGTGGGTGAGAACTGAAGGCTGACCAGCGTGGGGCCAATTGCAACATCATTTTTTACCCCCCATTTCATTGGGCTTTTCGTGAAAAACGCTGTTCAGGCCCAGCCCAGTCCTGAGGATCTGACGCACGGCCACTGGGTAGGAGATGCCGTAGCGCTCCGCGCGCTCGCGGATCAGAGCCTCCTCTTCGGGATGCACTCTGATCTGGCGCCAGCGTTTCGCGGGGATCTTATTTCTGCGAGTCGTCATCGTCAGGCGGTAATTGATTCATCACTACAGGGAAGTTCTCCGCGCCGATGGATCCGAGGATGTTGTACTCGATGTGATCGATGGCTTGCTCCTCGGTCAGTTCTTCGATGTCGATCAGGCGATCGATCAACAACTGGTAGTCGTAGATCGCGACAGGGAACGATCCGCTGGTGCGGCCGATGATCGCGGCATCGTAAGTCTCAGGAGGATCGAGGAACAATGCTTCCTCGTTGGCCTCCGCGATGAACTCACGCGCGCGGTGATCGGGCTTCTTGGATTTTTTAGAACGGGACATCGTCATCAGGGGTTTCGATTGTGGGAGCGGAGGTGACGCCGAGCGATTGATCGAGCGCATCACGGAAGGACTGATCCTTCGCACTGATGGCGCCCTTGAACGGCTTCGGCTGGTAGTTATCCTGCCACCACTTCAAACTGGCCTCAGGTAACGATCCAAGCGTTCTCCCCTGTAACTTGCCGAAAGGGATGATCACGCTCTTCCAGTCGCCGCCAGAGACTGGCTGTACGCTCGGCGCGCGCGGCGCAGGTGAGGGAGCGGCCGCGATGCGTTCGTACTGCTCGACAGGCGCGTCCAGATCAGGCGGGTTCCACTTAAACTTGGTGCCGTCCTTGGTCTTGCCTTGGTACTTGCCGCTGTCGGTGATCACAGCCCAAGCCTCAGGCAACTCGTATAGGTAACGGCCAATGCCTAGGTTAACCACGGCCCTCTTCATCGCGCCAGACGCGGCGCTCTTGAACGGATCGATGTCATCGCCCTTGTTCAGTTCGACCTCGCAGGATCCGCAGACAGTGCGATCGCCGAAGGTCAGCGTGACAGTGCAGACGGCGCCAGTGCCGATCTGCTTGAACTCCTCCTTGTGGCTCCAGCCTTCGCCGTAGACCTCATCGAGGCGCTCCATAGCGGCGCGGTTGTCGATGTAGGCTAGGCATCGCGCCCAGACAGATCCATCGCTCTTGGTGCCGCAGGATTGGATGCGCCACTCGATTCTGCTGGCAGGGAACGGAGCGCGTAGGTGTGTGAGGTTACTCATTGTTGGGTGTTGGTTTTGGGGAAATTTCAGTGGTGGCGTTGAGCGCCGCGATGAAGATCGTGGTGACCTGTTCGCGGATCAGGATCAGGTGCTTGCATCTGAACTCGTCTGGGAACATCGGTTCGTATCCTTCATCGATGGCCTTCTGCATCCGAGGCATCTGGACGCATTGGAAATTTTCACAGGAGCATTCTCCGTGGAAATTGTTAGCGGCGAGATCGATTAGGTGTACCTGACCTTTCTTTGACGACTGCATCGTGTACCGCGTGGGGTGATCGTAGACTTCGAATTTCTTTTTCATCAGAATGGGTTCCGAGCATCGGACAGTTTAATGAACTCGGCGATAGGAATGTGGATCACAGGCTCGATGTCCTGATCGTCACCGCGTGAGTTGGCCGTGCGGCCGCCGACAGTGATCTCGCGGCGGGTAAGATCCTGAGCGTTGACCCTGTAGATGAAGATCCCATCGCTCCACTTGACCAGCAGGAAGGCTGGGCGGGCCGTAGCGTACTGGGCGCGGCAAACGCTCAGGTACTTCTCCAGCGAGGTGTAGAAGGTCTTGTACTGGGCGCGGGCAAAGTTCTTGCACCTGATCTCGATCCAGCCGACCACGCGGTTGCTCGGATCCACCACGCAGTAGTCGATCTTGTAGTAGCGCGGCGTCTTCACACAGGCCACGCCCCAAACGGCTTCCACGGCATCGATGCAGATCTCCTCATCCTTGAGGTGGCCATCGTTCTCGTAGGTCGGGCGGGTCATCGGGACAGGCGGGCGATCCCGCGCTTGGTGACAGAGGGGACGGCGGCCAGCCTGTAGCCCAAGCGGGCAAACCCAGTTACGCCCAGATTCCACGCGGCGTAAATTTCCGATCGCGTTGGCTGGCGCTTCATATTGTGGGTAAGTCTGGATTCGACCCAGCGGAGGTACTCGGTGGCGTATTCGCGGGCGATGGCCTCATAGGAGCAGTAGGTAGACCAATCGTAGGCCGTAGCCCCGCGTAGGCGGCGGGCGGCGCTAACCTGATCCCACGCGCGCTCGGACATCTGCCAAGCCCCACGGCTGTCGCCCTTATCGCCGATAGCCAGATTCTGCATCCGCGATTCAGCCACGGCCACGCTGGTCACAAATTTCCAGTCGATCTCGCTGGCCAAGCAAGTTGTAGCAGAAATCAGAGTTAGAAGGAGAATTCGCATTTGGTCAGGAGGGCTTGGACTACAGCGGATCGGGCAAACTGGTTATTACCAAAGGCCATAGCCTGAGCGGCGGCGGCCTTGGCATCTTGCTCATCTTGATGATCTGCGGCCATACCAGAAATTTCCGTCTCGGCTAGATCGGACGCGCGCTTTGCCTTGAACTCTTCGGTGTCTTCGAACTTCACATCCTGCCAGCGGATCCATCCGCAAGACTTAGTCTCAAGGAGGATGCGCGTGGCGTGGATGATATCGCCATCGGCGTTAGACTCAGGGGCAGTGATCATCTGTACCAGTACGACAACGAAGTCGTTGGACACAGTGAATTTCCGCTTGGTGCCATCGATAGATTCAATGACTCCGTGGATTGGGATCGTGACGCTGACCGCGTCATTTTTGGGTTCGTGTTGCATAGGATGCTGGGTGAGGTCTTGAGATGTAGGGATGTTGCATAAAGTGTCAAGAGGTGTTTTTATGTGGCTTGACTCTGGCCGAAGTTCTGTTCTAATGGAGTCCTTCACCCAACGCATATGAACAAGATCCACTACCTCAAGGCGTCCATCATCCGTGGCCTCGCCAAGTCACAAGGCAAGCGCGTATCCCGCGCCTTCCTCAATGCGCTCGACCAGTATGTCGAAGCCAAAGTCATCGCGGCTTGCCAGACCCATAACGGCGGCCTCAAGACTCTCGATGCGGGCCTCGCCCACTTCATCTTCGTTGGCGGCCTGAAGAAGAAGACCAAATAATTTCCCCCCACACATATGACCACACCGATCACCAAAGTCGTCTACGATCTGGACGCCTCCACCTACCACTCCAGCGCGGGCCTGAGCAAGTCCCTGCTCGGCCACCTGCTCAAGTCGCCCGCGCACCTCAAGGCGCACCTGTCGGCTGAGAAGGAGGAACCGACCAGCGATATGCTTCTCGGCACCGCGATCCACGAAGCCACGCTGGAGCCTGAGAAGTTCCTGAAGAACTGGGCTGTCCTGCCTGTCGGCATTGATCGCCGAACCACTGTCGGCAAGGCCGCCTATGCTGAATTCGTGGCCGCCAACGCTGGCAAGAACCTGCTGAAGGCCGAGGACTACCAGACGGCCGTCTTGGTAGCCGCGTCCCTCAAGGACACGATGAACTTCTCTGGATCCCTCCGAGTCGGAACCCCTGAGATCAGCCTGTTCGCGCCGTCCGACAACGGCCTCCAGTTGAAGGCCCGCCTCGATCTCTTCGACCCTGAGCGCAACATCATCTGGGACATCAAGACCACAATCGCGGCCGATCCGTTTGGCTGGCGCAAGGAGGTGTTCAAGTATTCGTACGCCCTGCAAGCAAGCCACTATCTGGATCTGGCCCGCCGCACTGGCCTCGGCGACAAGAACACCAAGTTTGCCTTTGCCGCCGTGGAGAAGGTCGCCCCCTACGCCGTGGGGATCTATACCATCAAGGCCGAGACCTTGGCCAAGTGGGATTCGATCCGCGCTGATCTGTTCAAGAAGTGGGAGAAGGCCGAGAGTGTCGGCGTATATCCCTGCTACTCTTCCGACTTCATCGAGATCGAAGCCTGATATGGACAACATCACTGAAGTCAGGGTCGAACTCTCAGCGCTCAAGGCGCTGGGAGGCCAGTGCTTCTTCGCCATCGTCTACGCCTACCTCAAGGCGCGGGCGGTGGATGGAGTGGCCCGCGTACCGAACAAGGAGGCCGCCGAAATCTTCGGCGTCACCCCGCGCTACATCACTTCCGCGATCACCAGCCTGAGGCAGGTTGGCCTGATCTCCCATTACGAGTACGATGGGCGCCACCGCATCATCCACCTGTCCAACTGATATGGAAAACCCTTCACTCGGCTTTGTCGGCATCTTCATTCCCCGCGATCTCTGGCTACGAGCGGATCTCAGCGTCACCGAGAAGGTGCTTGCTGGGGTCGTAGACGCCTTGGACAAGGGAGATGGGTGCTGGGCATCCAATGCGTACCTTGCGAACACTGTAGGGGTCGGAGAGAGGCAGATCCGCGACTACTTAGCGCGGCTTGAGGAAGCCAAGATCCTTAAGCGCTGGACTCAGGACGGAAACCGCAGGATATCCAGCACCTACTCCAAGCCATCGAACAGTTCTTCGGTGGAGGAAAACAGCCACCCCCCTAGGAAGGAAACTGCCGCCAATAGGGTAGTAGATAAAGTAAAAGATAATAAGAATAAGAGCGTATGTGTGTCAGAGGCTTTTTGTAAATTTTTTGTCGAAGTGACTGACAAGGCTACGGAGTCATTCTGTTTGTTCATTGTTCACCGACAGGAGATCAAGCGACCCCTTACCCAGCGCGCCTTGGAAGGCAATGTGGAGATCGTGAAGGCCGAGGCAGAGAAGCACGGCATCACATTCACGGAAGCGGCCAAGGAGATGGTGGACGCATCGATTAGGAACGGCTGGTACGGCCTGTTCCCTGTTCGCAAGGCCAGCCCTCACCTGCCCAAGAAGCAACTGACCAGCGAGGATCACAAGAATGGATTCTAAGCACGGCACCTGTCTGCACTGCGG
>RFRI01000430.1 GCA_009924535.1 Verrucomicrobiota bacterium | reverse complement strand
GGCAGCTCGTTGTTGCGGATGGTGCAGACGAAGCCCCACCAGCCCGGTTGCGTGCTGAACTGCACCCGTGTCTCGATGTAGCCGAAAGCCTTCTGGAAATCGCGCGATATGAGGCCGCCGTTGAAGGCGATGGTGCCGTCCTCGTCGCGGGTGAGGCGGACGACGAGGTTGCCGTGGCCGTCGAGCGCGCAGTTCTCTTTGGCGAGCCGCGTCTTGAAGCCCGGATGATCCCACTTCCTGTAGTCCGAGGGTTTCCACTTCGCCTCGTCGATGGCGTTGCCGTCGAACTCATCGCCGAAGGCCAGTTTCCACTTCGTGCCCGAAGCCGGTCCGGATGGCGGTGAGGCGGTGTCCTGGGCGTGCAATCCGGCCAGCGGCGCGAGCAGCAGGGCGACGAGGGCGGATGCGGATGATGGGGTCAGGTGCATCGTCCGAGTCTTCGCCCCCGTTGCGTGCCTACAATCCATATTCATTGCATATCCAAACCATTTTCCTAAACATCATTGTTATGAGAACAACGAATGGACAGTCCCGTTCGGGTAAGGCCGAGGATCGCCGTTATTTCAAGGAGGTCCGCTTCCGGCAGATCCGGGCGCTGTTCGAGATCTCGCGCCAAGGCAGCTTCGCCGCCGCGGCCCGGTCGCTGGGCATGGCCACCCCCTCCGTCTGGCGCCAGGTGCGCGCGCTTGAGGATGACTACGGGGTCCGTTTCGTCACGGCCAAGGGCAGGGCGGTCCGCCTGACCGAAGACGGCGAGCGGCTCATGGGTCTGGCCGCCCCGTTGGTCGAGGGCTTCGATTCTTTGCGCAAGGTCTTCTCGGATCTGCAGACCGGGGCGGAGCGGGTGCTGCGTCTGGCCGCGCCGGCTTCGGTGCTGAACAGCCCTCTCCGTCATGTGATCGCCGCCTATCGACTGGCGCATCCGGAGGTCAGGCTGACCTTGATCGACGCACCTTCGCGCGTGGCCTGGCGCATGGTGGAGTCCGATACGGCCGACCTCGCCATCGTGGGCGTACCGGACGGCATTGACCTACCGGCTCGCCTGTCGGTTGAACCCCTGGCCAGTTACCCTTTCGAGCTGATCTTTCCCGAGGGACATCCTTTGAGTAAGATCAAGCGCGTGGGTCTTCGGGATATCCTGGCTCATCCGCTAATCCTGGCTGGTGAGGATTCGAGTTCCCGCCTGCAGTTCGATCAGGTCGTGGCTAAGGCTGGTCTGAGCGCCAGGGTCAACGTGGTCATGACCGCGGGTAACGTGCCCTCCATCCTTAATTACGTCGGCCTTGGGATCGGCGTCGCGATCCTCACCCGCTCAGCGATCGAGGCGATCTCGTTCCCGGTCGTCAAGAAAGCCGGCTTGGCGCATCGGGACGTCTCCACCGTGCTCGGTCACGACAATCTGGTCCTCGTTCATCCGAAGGGCCGGCATGAGCTCGGGCATGTCCGTGTCTTCCGCGAGATGGCCGCTTCCTCGCTCAAGGCTTGAAGGAGATAAGTACGGGCACTTTGGGTGGAGAGACGAAGTGCGCCCGCCAAACAAAACGGCCCGCCGAAAAGGCGGGCCGTG
>RFRI01000429.1 GCA_009924535.1 Verrucomicrobiota bacterium | reverse complement strand
AGGAACTTGCGTTCCGACTCCGGGATGCCGAGGCGTTCGAAGGTCTTCTTCACGTCATCGGGGACTTCTTCCCAGGTGCGGACGGGCTTCTGGCCCTTGGAGAGGTAGTAGCGGATGTCCTCGAACTTGATGTTCTCGAGGTCGGTCGTGGCCCAATGCGTGGGCATCGGCATGTCCTCGAAGATCTTGAGGGATTTCTGGCGGAACTCGCGGATCCACTCTTCCTCGCCCTTCACCTTGGCGATGTAGTCGATGGTCGCGGGAGTGAGGCCGATGCCCGCGTCGAAGGCATAGTTCTCCTCGTATTTGAAGTCGCCCTTGGAGCGATCGACTTCGATCGCTTCGCGCTGCGCCTGGGATTCGTCGATTTCGGCCATCTGGTTTAGGCGGAGGCGAGTTCGGTTTTGACCCAATCATAGCCCTTGGCCTCGAGTTCGAGGGCGAGCTCCTTGCCGCCGCTGTGGACGATGCGACCGTCCCACATGATGTGGACGCGGTCAGGGACGATGTACTCGAGCAGGCGCTGGTAGTGGGTGATGACGAGGAAGCCCGTGTCGGGTCCGCGCATGGCGTTGACGCCCTCGGAGACGATGCGGAGCGCGTCGATGTCGAGGCCGGAGTCGGTCTCGTCGAGCACGGCGTACTTCGGCTTGAGCATCATCAGCTGGAGGATCTCGCAGCGCTTCTTCTCGCCGCCGGAGAAGCCTTCGTTGACGAAGCGGGCGGTGAACTTCCGGTCCATCTTGAGGGCGTCCATCTTCGCGTAGAGCTCGGTGTAGTAGGCCTTGGCGTCGAAAGGCGCGCCCTTGGCCTGGCGGGCGACGATCGCGGCGCGGATGAAGTTGGCGATGGTGACGCCGGGGATCTCGCTCGGGTACTGGAACGCGAGGAAGAGACCGGCGCGGGCGATGACGTCGGGTTCGAGGCCGATGATCTGTTCGCCGTCGAGGAAGGCTTCGCCCGACTGCACGGAGTAGTCGGGGTGGCCCGCGAGGACCTTGGAGAGCGTGCTCTTGCCGGTGCCATTAGGCCCCATGATGGCGTGCACTTCGCCTTTCGGGACCGTGAGGGAGAAATCCTTCAGGATCGGGCGGTCGCCGATGGAGGCGTTGAGGTTCTTGATGACGAGCGAGTCAGACATGGCAGGTAAGGGCGGGGGATTAATTGGAATGGGTGTCTTTGGCCTGTGCGCGGCCGAGGAAGCTGATCTCGATGACTTCGGAGTCGAAGCCAGGCGGGAGGATCGAACGGAGGCTCTTCATTACCTCAGGCGGGAGCTCGATGTCGTGGACCTGGCCGGTCTCCTTATCGCGGAAGTGCGCATGCGGGGCCAGGTTGGGGCAATAGCGGGTGGATTCGCGCTCGTGGTTGACCTGGCGGACGAGGCCGCAGCCGACGAAGGTTTCGAGGCAGTTGTAGACCGTGGCGAGAGAGAGGCCGGGCATGACCTCGCGGGCACGGTTGAAGACCTCGTCGACCGTGGGGTGGTCGCGCTCGGCAAGGAGCACGGTAAAGACGGCTTCGCGCTGGGGGGTGACCTTCTGGCCGCTCTTAACGAGGGCTTCTAGAAGGTGTTCCTTAT
>RFRI01000428.1 GCA_009924535.1 Verrucomicrobiota bacterium | reverse complement strand
GGGCTAAGCAGAGGGCCAGGACGAGAAGGCGTTGCTGGCCTTCGGAGGCGTAGTCGCAGGCGTCCTTGCCGGCGAAGAGCATCCCGAAGTCATCGCGCTGCGGGCCGCGGAGCGTCGTGCCTGTGGCGAGGTCGGCGACGCGGGTCTTCGCCCAGATCTCGACGAGCTGTTCGGCGGCGACGTCGGGTTGGTAGACCAGGTCGGCGCCTTGGCCAGGGAATCCCGCGCGACCGCAGGCATCACGCAAGGTGGCGGCGAGTTCGGGCAGGATGCGCGCGCGGGTCGTCGCGATCAGTTGGGCGGGCGCGAGCATCGCCTTCTCGAAGGCGCGAAGCTCTTCGTCGGAGCGGACGGCGGCTTTCAGCAACGCATTACGTCCGTCGAGCGCCCGACCGTAGTCGCGGACCGCGGTGAGGTAAGCGCCGTCGGTCCCGCCGATCGCGGCGTCGAGCCAGCGGCGACGATTGGAGGGCGAGCCGCGGACGAGGCGGAGGTCGTCGGAGCAGAAGACGATGGTCGGGAACTGCCCGAGGTGCTGGGCGACCGAGGCGACCGGCGTGCCGTTGAGCAGGGCCTTGCGCGAGCCCTTGGCCAGGCGGATCTCGATCTCGGCGTTTTCTTCGGCTGACAGGCGGACGTCGAGGCGCAGGCGGGCTTCGGCGCAGCCGGAGCGGACGAGCGGGGCGATGTCGGTCGTGCGGAAGGAGCGGAACGAGGAGACCAGCGCGGCGGCCTCGAGCAGGTTCGTCTTTCCTTGGCCATTGTCGCCGAGCAGGAAGACGCGGGGCGCGTCCGTGGAGACGTCCGCGAAGGTCAGGTTGCGGAAATCGGCCGCCCGGATCCGCGTCAGGCGCATGGCTTACTCCGGAAGGAGGATCACCGTGCCGATCTTCGGCAGGCTGTTGACCGACGTCATCTTGTCGCGGTTAGCGTTGAAGATGGCGGAGACGTGGGCGGTGTCGCCGTAGGTCTTCTTCGAGATCGAGTTGAGGGTGTCGCCCTTCGCGATGGTGTATTGGCGGAAGCGCGCGGGCTTGCCTTCTTCCGTGGTCGCCGGTTTGTCGGCGGTCTTCTCGGTCGTGGTCTTCGCCGGGAGCACGAGGCCTTTCTGCGTGCGGTTATAATCCGCCAGCTCGCGTTTCAGTTTCTCGTTTTCGTTCTGGAGGCTGCGGAGCTTGGCGTTGAGGTCGGAGCCGCCGAGCACGTCGGGGTCCATCGGGCGACCGGGCAGCTGCTGCATGAATTGCTTCTCCGCGGTCTTGATCAGCTGGCGCACGAGGTTCGACTGCTCGGACGTCGGCTTCATCCGGATGTACTGGTTGAAATGGTAGATGGCCGGGAGCGGGTCCTGCAGCTCGAGGTACATGCGACCGGCTTCGAGGTTGGACTCGGCGGCGCCCTTGCGTTTGTCGATCACCTTGAGGTAGCATTCAAGGGCCTTGCGGACTTCGCCCTGCTTGTAGAAGTTCTGGCCTTGGCGGAAATCTTCGTCTTCGACGTCAAGCGTGCGGGAGTCGGCGCGGTTACCGTCGTCGCAACCGGCGAGAAGGAGGACCATGAAGACGAAGGCAGCGCGAACCATGCCGGAC
>RFRI01000427.1 GCA_009924535.1 Verrucomicrobiota bacterium | reverse complement strand
ATGCCGACGATCACCGCCGGCGCGCCGGCGACGAGCTGAGCGCCGACGCAATCGGCGAGGCGGTCCTGGCCGACTTCGGCGGGCTTCGGGTAATCGAAACCGAGTCCCTTCACGGTGTCATGGCGCAGGTGGAAGAACGGACGGCCGCTGCTGAGCAGCGCGGGCGAGATCGCGGCGGTCACCTTGGGGACCACGCTCGCGAGCGCGACGCCCTGCGTCGGATGCGCGGCGAGCAACGCGGTGAGCGCCGAGGTCTCGAGCGAGGCGGTCGCCAGTTCGCCGTGGGCGAGCAGCGTACGCCCGTCCACGACGCCCCAGTGCGCGTGCGTGTTGCCGACATCAAGGCAGAAGAGGGACACGAGCAGAAGGTAAGCCGGGGGCGTCCGCGGGAGCAAGCGCTCAGGGCTTACGGAGCGTGACCTCGCCGGAGGAGACGATGGTCTTGCGGCCGCCGCCGGTGCGGAGGATCAGCGAGCCCTCTTCGTCGATGCCATCGACGATGCCCGCGACGGGGTCACCGCGGAGGCCGACCCGGACGGACTTGCCCGCGAGCACGTCATGGTGCTGCCAAAGCTTGCGGAACGAACGCGACCAAGCGCCTTCCTCGAACTGCTCCCAGGCGTGGAAGAGCGCGGCGATGACGGCGGCCGCCTCGCGGTTGACGTCGACGGAGGCGCCGACCGCCGCCTCCAGCGAACCGGCGGTCGCGCGGATCTCGGCGGGGAAATCCTTGGGCTGGCCCCTGAGGTTAAGGCCCAGTCCGAAGACCAGCTCGCGCACCGAATCGGCGTCGAGGCGCGCCTCGGTGAGCATGCCGGCGACCTTGCGCCCGTCGGGCGACTGGAGGTCGTTCGGCCACTTCAGGCCGAGCTTCAGGCCGAGGGACCGCTCGACATGGGCGCAGAGCGCGAGGCCCATCCAGAGCGTGAACGGCTTGAGGCGTTCGGGCGGGATGAACGGACGGAACGCGAGGGACAGGTAAAGGTTGCCGGACTGCGTGCTATGCCACTTGCGGCCGAGGCGGCCGCGACCGGCACGTTGGGCGCAGGCGAGCACCGCGAACGGCGCCTCCTGCCCGGCGGCGAGACGGCGTTCGGCCTCGGAGTTCGTGCTGTCGACTTCGGCCAGCAGCTCGACTTCGGGCGAGACCTTGAGACGACGGAGGTGCGCGTCGAGCAAGGCCGCGTTGATCTCGCGCGGGACGGACTTCAGTTCGTAACCCTTGCGCGTCGAAGCCTTGAAGACGAAGCCTTCGGCGCGGAGCCGCTCCAGCCGGCTCCAGATCGCCACGCGCGAGACGCCGAGCTCCTTCGCGAGACGGTCGCCGCTGACCGGTTCGCCGTCGGCTTCGAGGAACGCGAGAAGGATGCTGCTGTCGAGGGCGGCCATGACGTCAGAGCCAATCGAGACCGAGATCGCACCATGGCGCGGCGTGGGTGAGCGCGCCGCTCGAGACGAAATCCGGCGCGAGCGCGCCGATGAGCGGAAGGGACTCCAGGCTGACGCCACCGCTGACTTCGGACCAGGCGAGTCCGCGGAGCTGCGGGATCGCCACGCGCAGGTCGGCGACCGGAAAGTTATCGAGGAGGA
>RFRI01000426.1 GCA_009924535.1 Verrucomicrobiota bacterium | reverse complement strand
AAGCCCGCGAGATCTGGTACCTCTGCCGCCAATATGACGCCCGGCAGGCCCTCGAGATGGGCTTGGTCAATACGGTGGTCCCTTATGACCAGCTGGACGCCGAAGGCGTGAAGTGGGCGCAGGAGATCCTCACGAAGAGCCCGCTCGCCATCCGTTGCCTCAAGTCGGCCTTCAACGCCGAACTCGACGGCCAGGCCGGCATCCAGGAACTTTCCGGCAACGCCACCCTGCTCTATTATCTTTCGGAAGAGGGCGACGAAGGTCGCGCCGCTTGGAACGAGAAACGCGCTCCTGACTTCCGCAAATTCCCTTGGCTCCCGTAAATCCGATCCGCGTCACCGAGCGCGCGCAGAAGCTCGCGACCGAGATCCTCCGCCCCGGCGACATCGCCGTCGACGGCACCGCCGGCAAAGGGCGCGATACCGCATGCCTGGCCCAAGCCGTCGGCGCCACCGGCCACGTGCACGCCTTCGACATCCAACCCGAGGCCATCGCGTCGACGCGTAACCTGCTCGAAGTCGCCGGCCTCCTGGGCCGCGTCTCGCTCCACCTGCGCAGCCACGCAGAACTCGCCGACGTCCTCACGCCGACGCAGCGCGGCAAGCTTGGCGTGGCCATCTTCAACCTCGGCTACCTGCCCGGCGGCGACGCGTCCATCATCACCCAGCCGACCTCGACCGACCGCGCGCTCCGTGACGCTTACGGACATCTCCGTCCCGGCGGCCGCCTCATCTGCGTCGCCTACACCGGACACCCGGGCGGACCCGAAGAATCCGACATCGTGCTGACGTTCGCCGAACAACAGGCGCAGGCCGGCCTGCACGTCGAGAAAATCGGCTACTACCCCACTCCGGGTAAGCCCTGGATTCTCGTGGTGAACAAGCCGGCGGCTTGAAGTCGGCGACATTCCTTTCAACCTGCCCAGGATGACCGCCCGACGTCGCATCATCCTGACCGGAGCCACGGGCCTCATCGGCTCGGCGTTATCGCAACGGCTGACGAGCATCGGCTATGAGGTCATCCCCTTCCGTTCGCGCCATGACGGACCGGGCGGCTTCAACCATCTCACGGGTAAAATCGACCGCGAAGCCCTCGAAGGCGCCCACGCCGTCATCCACCTCGCCGGGGAATCGATCGCCCAAAGCTGGGATGAAGCCGCCAAAGAACGTATCCTCGCCAGCCGTCGCGACGGCACCCGCTTGCTCTCCGAGGCGCTCGCTGGCCTGAAGCAAAAACCGGAAGTCTTCCTCTCCATGTCGGGCATCAATCGCTACGGCCTGACCCGTAAGGAGATTCTTGATGAAACCGCCACCGTCTCCGCCGAGGGCTTCCTGCCCGCGGTGACGGAAGCATGGGAAAACGCGACCCTATCGGCCAGCGAGGGAGGGATTCGTACGGTCTTGCTCCGCACTTCACTCGTCCTCTCCGCCAAAGGCGGCGGCCTGCGTAAGATGCTGCCGGCCTTCCGGCTCGGGCTCGGAGGTCCGATCGGCGGCGGACGGCAGCGCATGTGCTGGATCGGCCTGCCCGACCTCATCGAACTCATCCTTTGGGCGATGGAAAACCCAGCCGTCCACGGGCCGGTCAACG
>RFRI01000425.1 GCA_009924535.1 Verrucomicrobiota bacterium | reverse complement strand
AGGCCGGCAAGAAGGCCGCCGAACCTGCCAAGAAGGCCGCCGACCCCGTGATCAAGGTCGTCGCCCCGCCGGCCGCTCCGGTCGCCGCGCTGGGTGAACGCACCGCTATCTGGCACGACTGGACGGACAAGGAAGGCCAGAAGCTCGATGCCCGTTTCTGTGGTCTCGCCGGCGAGTACATCACCCTACAGGCGCGCGATGGTCGCACCTTCCACTTCAAGCTCGAGATGCTGTCCGCCGAAGATGTCGACTTCGCCAAGAGCTGCGTCGAGCGCAATCGTTCGAACAGCTTCAGCCCGGCCGTGATCGCCTCGGCCGCGGCCGACATCGATCGTCTCGTGGGCGTCGTCCTGACCGCGAACCAGCAGTCGCTCAACGCGCCGGCCACCGACGAGCAGTTCCTGCGCCGCATCTATCTCGACGCCGCCGGCCGCGTGCCGACGGCCAAGGAAGCGGCCACCTTCTTGGGTAGCAACGCGCCGGACAAGCGCGCCAAGCTGATCGACGAGCTCGTCTTCTCGCCGAGCTACACCATGCAGATGTTCAACTGGATGGCGGACCTCCTGCGCGTCAAGGATACCTTCGCCAAGGGCGTGCCGGCGTTCACCTTCGAGGACTGGCTCAAGGCCCGCCTCGCCGCGGACACCCCGTGGGACAAGCTCGTCTCCGAGATGATCACCGCCGACGGCCGCCTGTGCGACAACGGCGCGACCGGCTTCATGCTCTTCGACGCCGAGATGCCGCTGGACGGCGTCTCGAACCTCATGACCACCTTCCTGGGCACCAACATGGCCTGCGCCCAGTGCCATGACCATCCCTTGGCCGAATGGAAGCAGCGCGACTTCTACCAGATGGCCGCCTTCTTCGGGGCCACCGATGGCAAGGACGAAGCCATCCTCGGAGCCATCAACAAGGTTTCCAGGGCCGATGCCAGCCTGCCGAAGGCCGCCGTCAAGAAGATCGCCGACATGAACGCATTCCGGATGGAAGACACCGACAAGCAGAAGCTGACCTTCCCGAAGGACTACAAGTATAAGGACGCCAAGGCCGGCGCCCCGGTTTCGCCGGCGCTGATCTCGTGGAGCAAGACCGACAAGTCCTTGCCGATCTATAACGTCAACACCAAGACCCCTTCGCAGCTGCGTGACGAGTTCGCCCGCTGGCTGACCAGCCCGCAGAATCCGCGCTTCGCGACCAATATCGCCAACCGTATCTGGAAGAAGGCCTTCGGACTCGGCGTGATCGAGCCCGTCAACGACATCGATGACCTCGCCCAGGCGAGCAGTCCCGAGCTCATGGCTCACCTGACCCTTGTCATGAAGGCCGCCAAGTTCGACCTCCGGGAAGTCCAGCGCGTCATCTACAATTCCAAGACCTACCAGGCTTCGGCCAGCGCCACGCCGGACCTCGGCAAGGCCAAGTATCTCTTCAACGGTCCGCTCGTCCGTCGCCTCAGCGCCGAACAGGTGTGGGACAGCTTGATCGTGACCGCGGTCGGTACCTACGCGGACAACGTCCTGCTCCGTCGCGGAGAGGATCTGAAGGCCATGGCGCTGCCGGCCGGCAAGGTCACCTTGGCCGAAGTGAAGAACGCCGTGGAGCGTAG
>RFRI01000424.1 GCA_009924535.1 Verrucomicrobiota bacterium | reverse complement strand
CGCAGGACGTTCAGCGCGGAGACGGGCTGACCGAAGGCGTCTTCGAGCAGGTAACGCGTGCCACGCAGGTGGTTCGGATCGGTGTTCTTATCGGAGCAGTATTGGTCGAAAGTCTTGTCGTGCTTCCACTCGCCGTAGCCGAAAGCCAGGACAGTACGCATGTCTTCGGGCTGCACGAGACGCAGCCGACCCACCGGCGTGAAACGCGTGCGTCCGTCCTCGATCACGCCTTCGAACATCGGCTGCGGCCGGACCCACGTGCGCGCCGCGGGATTATCATACAGGCAGCGGTAGACCACCAACGGCGAAAGATCCTCAGAATGCGCCGCGACCCCGAGCCGGAGGTAATGATTGCCCTTGTAGTGGCGAGTGAGGGTCCAGGACATGGCGGCGGCGAAGCAGGGATAGAGGTAGGGATAGGGGTGGGGGTAGGCAAGGCAACGGGTAGGGCTGAGCGCCCCGCTCAGCCGCAAATACACCCCAAGGCTGACCGAGGGCGGTCAACCCTACCTAAGACCAAGGACAGCACGTGGTGCTGTCCCTACGTCAAGGCATCACTCCCCCGATACTCGATACTCCATACTCTATCTCCTGCCCCTACCCCTATCCTATTTAGCCGGGCCCCAGTGGGACGTGAAGGGATGCAGGATGAAGAGCGGCTTGCCGACGACATCCTGGGCTGGCACTTCGCCCCAACCGCGCGAGTCGAAGCTGTTGGCGGAGTTATCACCCATCGCGAAGTAATGTCCGGCGGTTACGACGTATTCCTGCTGCAGCGGGATCGCGTAGCGGTCGCCGCCGGCTTCAGGGAGGTAACCGTAATAACCCTTATCCATCGCGCGCTGGCTATTGAGCACCATCGGCTCCGGAGAGGTGACGACCTTGCCGTCGACGAAGAGCTCACCCTTCTCGCCCACGCGGAGCTTCTGGCCCGGGACGCCGGCGAGGCGCTTGACGTAGTAGTTCTGCGAAGGCTGGCCGTATTGGTCGTTGAGGCCGGGGATATTGTTCGTGCGGAAGACGAACGTATCACCACGGGACGGGTCCACGAAATGGTAGGACATGCGATCGACGAAGAGCATGTCGCCCGTCAGGATGTCGAAGTTCAGCAAAGTCTGGCCAGCAGTCGCCTGCTTGCCGGTCATGAGCACCGGGCCGAACGGGCCGTTCTTGATCCGACCGTCGCGGGCGGCCTTGGCGAAGACCTCGCGCCAGCGGTCCTGATCCTGACGCGGAAGCTTCAGCTTGGCCTCCTCCGGGAAGAACGTCTTCAGCAGCACCGTCTCGAAGCCGAAATCCGCCGGCATGACGACGGACTGCATCGTGTTGCCGACCAGGATCTGATGCTTGTCGGCGGGCCCCTTCCAGATGCCCGTGCCGAAGATGCCGTCGTCGATGATCCGCTGGCGGGAACTCAGGCCGTATTCGACCTGATTGTTGCCGTAGCGGTTCATCACGATCGGGATGCCGATCTCGCCGGTCGCTTCGGCCGGGATGACATGGGTCCAGGTCCACTGGACCTTCTCGAGCAGGCGCATCGTCAGGCTCGGGACGGGCTCATCGGCGGCGCGCACCTCGGCGGTCATGCCGTTGTAAGTGGGCCACATGGAGTTCGTCGGG
>RFRI01000423.1 GCA_009924535.1 Verrucomicrobiota bacterium | reverse complement strand
CTCTCCACGACGAAAAAGGGCGCCTCCGCCGCAGCACCCACCAAGGCCGAGGTCGACGCCTTCCTCTCCGACAAGTCTTCGGACGCCTACGAGCAGCGGGTCGATGCCCTGCTCGCTTCCCCCCGCTTCGGCGAACATGTCGCCGTGGGCTGGCTCGACCTAGCAAGATACGCCGACACCTGGGGTTACACCGGGGACAAAGCCATGTTCGCCTGGCCTTGGCGCGATTGGGTGCTGAAGGCGTTCAACGAGAACAAGCCCTACGACCAGTTCCTGACCGAACAGCTTGCCGGCGACCTCCTGCCGAACCCGACCCAAGACCAGCGTGTGGCCACGGCCTACAATCGCCTCCACCGCATGACCTTCGAAGGCGGCTCCATCGCCGAAGAGTTCCGCCAAGACGGCATCAACGACCGCGTGATGACCGCGGGGTACGGGTTCATGGGTCTGACGATGGAGTGCTCACGTTGCCACGACCACAAGTACGACCCCATCTCCCAGCGGGACTACTATTCGATGGCGGCGATGTTCGGCGACCAGAACGAGAATGGACTACTTTCCTTTCACGGTGAAGTCCCGCCTCCGTTCGTCCGTCTCTATAAGTCCGAGGAAGACCGGAAGAAGGAAACCGAACTCCGCTCAGCGGTCGTGTCAGCGGAAAAGGCGGTCGCCGCAATCCCTTCTAACGCCTCCGACGTCAAGATCTCCGTCCCGACCCCGGCCGCCCATTTCGCACTCGAAGCGTTCACGAAGACCGGCGTCGACGACAGTATTGCAGGCGGCAAGCCTGCCAAGTTCGAGCGTCGGGGCTCTCCCGAAGACCTCCAGCTTGTTCCCGGCGTCAAAGGCCAAGCGGTGAAATTCGATGGTGATGCCGGCTTCATCCTTACGGAGTTCAAGCAGTTGGGGCGCTTCGATGCTTTCACGTTCTCGGCCTACCTTCGCCTCGGAGAAAAGAACGCCCGCGCGACGGTGCTGCACGCGACGGGCTTCTACACCGGCGACGGCGATGCCTCGGGCGTCGAACTTCTAGTCGATCACGGCAAGCTTCGCTGGAGCATGATCCATCTCTGGCCGAACAGCGCCGCTTCCATCGAGACCGAAGCCGAACTCCCGATCGGAGCGTGGCAGCGGGTGACGGTCACCTACGACGGCTCTTCGAAGGCCTCAGGACTTCATATCTACCTGGATGGTCGCGAAACCACGACGAACGTCGTTAGGGACACGCTGAATGCGAAGCCGCGCGATAACGCCCTCGAGATCGGTTCGCGCTCCCGCGACGCGGGCTTCCGCAACGGCTCGCTGGACGAGATCCAGCTGTGGCGCATCTCCCTCACCGCGGCCGAGGTCGCCTTGCTGCACGGGGCTGAAGCGTCCAGCCTCCCGCCTGCGATCCTGTCGGACCATGCGCGTCTGCGCCTCGACCCGGCCTACGCGCAGGCATGGTCCCGCCTCCAGTCCGCGCAACGAGCCCTCGCCGCGCACCAAGAAGGCGCCCCGGCGCTCTTCGCAATGGAGCACTCCGACCTCGCCCCGCAAAGCTACGTGCTCACCCGCGGCGAATACGACAAGCCGGACCTGACCAAGCCGTGCGAGCCCGGCGTGCCCACGCGGATCTTC
>RFRI01000422.1 GCA_009924535.1 Verrucomicrobiota bacterium | reverse complement strand
GGCCGTGGGCGTCTGGGTCGTGCGCGGCAAGAAGTGGGAGCTCCTCCGCAAGCCGACCGAAGTCGCGGCCAAGCCCGCGCCGGCGATCAAGCCGCGTTCCGCGGCCGATATCATCCCGAACCTCAAGGATCCGCCCAAGCGCTCCGGCATCACCATCAAGGATATGTTCGCGGGGAAGGTACCGAAGCTCAATCAGCTCGAAGTCGAGGCGTTCCTGAAGAACCAGGGCCGCACCACGATGAACCTCCTCGCGGCGTCGCGTCTGCTGAACGACGTCAGTTATATCCGCGAGGCCGCTAAGGCCGACCCGAAGGACCCGGCCGTGCAGCTTGAGCTCACGCTCCGCGGAGAGTCGCCGGAGGAGAAGTCCGCCGCGTTAGCCGCTTTTCGCGAAGCCGCCCCGGGTAATTCGCTGGGCGACTATCTCGCCGCGCATCAGGCCTTCGCCGCGGGCGATGCCGCCGCTGCCGGCGCCGCCCTCGCCCAATCCTTGGATAATCCGTTTTACGCCGATTACACCCAGAAGATCATCGTGGGAACGGAGCAGGCTTATCTGGACGCGGGTTATGATCCCGTTCCCGCCGCTACGGCGGCGATGTTATCCTTCACGCTCAACCACGTTCAGCCGGTCATGGAGGTGTCGAACAACCTCAAACAGCTCCAGGAAGAGTTCATCCGTTCCGCCGACTTCGACGCCGCCGAACCCACGGTCATCATCGGGCTCACGCTTGGCCAGCGTATCCAGGATCAGGGTCCGTATCTGATCGACCAGGTCGTCGGAGTCGCCATCGAGAAGAAATTCCTGCAGCAGCTCGATCCGCTCACGCAGGCCGGCCCCGGCGGGCAGACCGCGGGGGAACGGCTCGAAGCGCTGGACGCCAAGATCCTCGAGATCCGTACGCTCTCTCCGCTCTTCACCGAGAAGTTCGCCACCGCCGACGAAGCCACGCAGTCTCAGTATGTCGAACGGTTGAAATCCGAAGGCGAACTCGCCGCGATCAGGTGGTTGGTGGAGCGGAAGTAGAGTATCGAGGCAGGGACAGCACCACGTGCTGTCCTAAGTGCAAAAGTGCAAATCGGCCTACGGCCTGTGCAAAGGTGCAAAAGTCGGGTGGTAGCGGTTGGCGGGTAGGGCCGACCATCCTTGGTCGGCCGCGCGGCCAAGCAGGGATGCTTGGCCCTACCGACTCGCAGGTGAGCGAGGACAGCACGTGGTGCTGTCCCTACCTTAAAAGGCTTCGCAGCCGTTCACCATGCCAGCAGTTCCCCCACGAAGGCCTTCGGCCTTCGTCACAGAATGATCATCGCATCCCCGTAGCTGAAGAACCGATATTCTTTCCGGATGGCTTCGGCGTAGATCTCCTTCAGCCAGGTCAGGCCGGACGGATCGCCGGGCGTGAGGAAGGCGGCCACGAGGCAGAGCAGGGTGGAGCGGGGGAGGTGGAAATTCGTCAGCAGGAATTCGCAGCAGCCCACGGTGTCGCCGGGGCGGATGAACAACGATGCCTCAGAGAGGAAATCGCCCTCATGCGCGAAGCCATGCGTCTTACGGAAAGCGTCTTCGCTGGCGCGGACCGACGTCGTCCCGACCGCGAGGCGCGGGCGACGCGTGCGTAGCGC
>RFRI01000421.1 GCA_009924535.1 Verrucomicrobiota bacterium | reverse complement strand
TGAGCGCGACGATGGTCTCTTTCTTCGAGCCGGTGCCTTCGCCGTTGGCGACATAGAAGCCGGAGTTCAGCAAGGCGACGCGCATGGTCGTCGACGAGCAGTAGGTGAAGAGCTGCGCTGACTTCTGGGGGTCGCAGTACGAGAACAGCTTGTCGAACGACTCGAGTTCCCAGGAGTCGGGATTGGTCTTCTGGGAGAAGAAGTCGTAGTAGAGGATGTCCGGCGCGGCGGAGGCCTTCGACGCGAGCTGCCAGAAATCGCCGACATGCAGGTCCCAGCTGAGGCCGGGATACTGGCGCGATTGCCACGTCCCACGGGCGAGCACGGCGTCGGGGCCAGAATGACGCAGGTACTCGAAGCGGTTCTTATGCGTCATGGCCAGTTTGAGCGAGTCCAGGTCGTTCTCGAAGCTGATGACCTTCAGGTTGCGCACGGGGCCCTTGGCGGCTTCGGCTTCGTAGCATAGGATGGACGCCATGGCGTTGGCGGCGGCGCCGAGTCCGAGGTCCCAGATGACGATCGGGGCGGCGGTCTCGGGCGTCTGGCCTTCGGGCAGTTTCAGGCGCTCAGCGAGCTTGGCCTGGTCGACATACAGCGCCCTGGCTTCGTCCATGGGCGCGCGGCGGAGGTGCATGATCTCGCCGGACGAGATCTGGCGGATGTTCGCGTACCCACCGATCTCGTGGATATGGATCTCGTAATCGCCGAGCGTCCGCGGGCGGCGTTCCTTGCCGACCTTCGGCGGTACGGCGGGATTGTCCATGTCCTCGACCTGCAGGACCTGTCGGCGGTCATGGTAATACGCCAGGAACGAATCCTCGAGGATGCTCTGGCGGATCTCCCGCATCATCTGGTGGTAGAAGAAGATGTTGTGCTGGCCGAGGAGCGTCCAGCCGAGCGGCTCCTGGGTCTTGGTGAGGTGATGCAGGTAGCCGCGCGAATACTTGGCGCAGACCGGGCACTTGCACAGGGCGTCGATCTTCTCCTCGGAGAACTTATAGATCGAGCGGCGCAGCTGCAGGATGCCGCGTGAGGTATAGGCGGTGCCGAACTGGGCGACCTTGTTCGGGATGATGCAGTCGAACATGTCGACGCCGCGGTGCACGGCTTCGAGGAGGTCGAGCGGGGTGCCGACGCCCATCAGGTAGCGCGGCTTGTCGTGCGGGAGCATGGCCGCGGCGATCTCGCACGTGTCCTCGCGCTGCGCTTTGCCTTCGCCGACCGCGAGGCCGCCGATGGCGAACCCGTCGAACGGCAGCTGGGTCAGGCCGTCGGCGCTGATCTTGCGGAGGTCGGGGTAGAGGGCGCCCTGGACGATCGCGAACATGGACTGGGGCGAATCACCGCGGGCCTTGAGGCTGCGGATGGCCCAGCGATGGGTGATCTCGAGCGCTTCCTTGGCCGTGGACTTGTCGGCCGTCGACGGGATGCACTGGTCGAGCACCATCATGATGTCGCTGCCGATGGCGACCTGCGTGCCGATGCTGGTCTCGGGGCTGAGCAGGTGGATGGCGCCGTCGACGTAGCTGCGGAACTCCGCGCCGTCCTCGCCCATCGAGCGGGCGTGCGGGAGCGAGAAGATCTGGAACCCGCCGGAGTCGGTCAGGAAGGACTTCTCCC
>RFRI01000043.1 GCA_009924535.1 Verrucomicrobiota bacterium | reverse complement strand
AAGGCCACGAGCAAGTGCGTCAGGTTGGCATCGACGATCGTCCAGGTCGCGCGGTTGTAACCTTCGCGCAGGGAGACGGCGCGATCCTTGCCGGCGCGGGCTTCTTCGCGGACGCGTTCGAGGATCAGGATGTTCGCGTCGACGGCCATGCCGAGCGTGAGCACGAGCGCGGCGACGCCGGGCAGCGTGATCGTCGACCTCGCCGCCGAATCCCAGCAGACCCTCCGCGCGCTCCGCCACACCCCCGGCGCCGCCCTCGGCACCTGCCGCTACAAGGTGAAGAAGGCCGAAGACTTCGACCGCATCCTCCAGGTCTTCGAAGCCCACAACATCCGTTACTTCCACTACATCGGTGGCAACGACTCCCAGGACACCGCCGCCAAGATCGACGCCCTCGCCAAGGAGCGCGGCTACGAACTCCGCGTCGTCGGCGTGCCCAAGACCATCGACAACGACCTTCCCCTCACCGACCACTGCCCGGGCTTCGGCTCCGTCGCCAAGCACATCGGCGTGACCATCCGTGAGACCGCTCTCGACAACGCCGCCATGGGCCAGAACGACTTCGTCTCGATCCTCGAAGTCATGGGCCGCAACGCCGGCTGGCTCGCCGCCTCGTCCGTCCTCGCGCAGCGTCGCGACAAGGGTGAAGACAAGGCCGTCAAGAACACCCACTACAACAACAGCGCGCCGCACATCGTGCTGCTCCCGGAAGTCGCCTTCAACGCCGACAACTTCATCCGCCGCGTCGAAGAAGTCCTCAAGGGCAACGGACATTGCTTCGTCGTCGTCTCCGAAGGCGTCCAGGATGCCACCGGCAACTACCTCGGCGCCGACACCTCCAGCACCGACTCGTTCGGCCACGCCGTCCTCGGCGGTGCCGGCGAATACCTCCGCACGCTCGTCGAGTCCCGTTTCGATGGCGTCAAGGCTCGCTCCTCCAAGCTTGGCATCACCCAGCGCGCCGCTTCGCACAACGCTTCGAAGACCGATGTCGATGAAGCCGAACTCTGCGGCGGCGCCGCCGTCAAGGCCGCCCTCGAAGGCGAGTCCGGCAAGATGGTCATCCTGACCCGCTCCGAGAAAGAGAACTACGCGGTCCAGACCATGCTCGCTCCTCTCGATCAGATCGCCAACGGCGTGAAGGTCTTCCCTGAAAAGTGGATCGGCGAAGACAAGATGTCCATTCACCCGGACTTCGTGCGCTACGCTCTCCCCCTTATTCAGGGTGAAATGCAACTCCCTTTCGATCAGGGACTTCCGAAATACGCTCAGCTCTCGGCGATCGCCGTCCAGCGCCGCCTCGAGAAGTACGTGACGGCCTGAACGCTTTCAAGTTACGAGAAAAAGACCCCCTTTTGGGGGTCTTTTCCTTTAAAGGGGTTGCCTCAGTTATCGCGCGGGCTAGTTTTCCTTACCCCACCAGTCGACATGAAATCTTTTATCAAGTTCCTAGGAATGGTCGCCTTTGCGCTCCTCCCTGTTCTTTCCTCCGCCGCTCTCCAAGCCGGAAAGGTCGAAGTCGGTAAGGTCACCGGTACCGTCACCCTCATCGACGCCAAGGCCCAGCGTAAGCCCCTCGCGAGCGGTGCGATGTTCCAGGAGGGTTCCCTCGTCGAGACCGGACTCAACTCCACCGCCGAACTCGTGTTCTCCAACGGCGCTTCCGTCGTCCTCACGCCGAACACTCTTTTTGAGCTGCGTACCTTCCGTCAGGTGCCTTCCGCCGGCATCATCGACCCGTATCGCCAGATCGAGAAAGACCCGAGCCCCTCCGTCACCGAACTCGAAGTGCCGCGCGGAAAGATCATCGGCGAAGTCCGCAAGCTGAACGCCCTTTCCACTTTCACCGTCAAGACGCCGGCGGGACTCGTCCGCATCCGTGGCACGGTCTTCACCGTCGAGTATCGCGTGGGCCCCGACGGCATCGGCCAGATCGTCGTCGATTGCGTGCGCGGCTCCGTCGAGACCACCGTCTTCAGTTCCAACGCCGGACCGATCACCGTCGAGCCGGGCATGCAGGCCTCCAGCGCCGTCGCTTCCGCCGCCCTCATCAACAGCCTCGCTCGGGCATCCGGCGCCGCTCCGGCCGCTCCGGGTGCGCCGAAGGCCGCCGCACCGTCCGCCGCCACGCTCGCCCTGCTTTCCAAGCCGGTGGAGATCATGCTATACCCGATCCCCGCCGAAGACATGGCGGCGATCGCCGCCCTCCTGGGCGCGAACTCCACCTTGCCGGCCGAGGTCTCCACGACCATCAACGCCATGGCCCAGACCATGCCCACCCGCACGCAGATCTTCGCCGGCGGCATCGGCGGCGCCCCGAACAAGAGCTTCGGTACGGTGATCTCCGGCCCCCAGGTGACCGACACGGTGGTCAAGCCAGATAAGACCGGCGCCCCGGGTGCTCCGATGAACACCACGACCGGTGGCAGCGAGACCCTCGACGCCACGCTCAAGAAGATCACGGACAACGTCGATCGCACCGTCGAGCAGAAGCAGGTGAATCCTACGCCGACGGGTGTCTGAGCCTCGGCTCACTTTCCTCAGAAAGGACCGGCTGATGCCGGGCCTTTTTATTCGCAGAGGGTTTCTCCGCTCGCTTTGAGCCTTTCGGCGGACATCTTGAGGGCGCATGCCGATCGCCGGTAAATTCATCACGTTCGAGGGAGGGGAGGGCGCGGGAAAGTCCACGCAGCTGACCCGCCTGGCGGAACGTCTCCGCACCTCCGGGGCGGGCGTGCTGAGCCTGCGCGAGCCCGGTGGGACGCCTTTTGGCGAGAAGATGCGGGACGTCCTCAAGCAGCCTGGTTCTGCCATCCAGCCGGCCGCGGAGGCCCTGCTGTTCGCGGCCTGCCGCGCCCAGCTCGTGACCGACGTCATCGCCCCGGCCTTGGCTGCCGGACAGGCCGTCCTCTGCGATCGTTTCATCGACTCCACGGTCGCCTACCAGTCGGGTGGTCGCGGCCTCGAGCGTACGCTCGTCGAATCCGCTAATCGCCTCGCCTGCGGCGCGGTCCGCCCGGATCTGACCATTCTCCTCGACCTCGATCCTTCCCGCGGCCTCGGCCGGGCTTCCGTCCGCGACCACGGCCAGCCCGACCGCTTCGAAGTCCTCGGCGCCGATTTCCATCGCAAGGTCCGCGACCTTTATCACGCGCTCGCCAAGGAGGAGCCCGCGCGCTTCTTCGTGGTCGACGCCGCCCGCCCGCCCGAAGAAGTCGAACAGGAGATCTGGCATGAAATCGCCCGCCGTTTCCGCTGACCTTCCGGTCCTGAAGGTGCTCGCGCGCGCCCGCGCCGAGGGCCGCATGCCGCACGCCGTGCTGCTCACCGGCGCCGACGGCGCCGTGCTCGCGGCCGCCGCCGAACAGCTGGCCGCGATGCACCTCGGCGACGCCGATCCGTTGGGCCATCCCGATTGCCGTGTGCTGCGCCCGGCGAAGAAGTCGCGCCGAATCACCATCGACAACACCCTCGAGGTCGTCGCCGCGCTGCGCCTGAGTTCGCTGTCGCCGAACCGCGTCGTGATCGTCAACGAGCCGGATCGCTTCCAGTCCGACTCCGCCAATGCCTTCCTGAAGACCTTGGAAGAGCCGCCGCCCGGCACGCTCATCATCCTGCAGACGGCCAACTACTATCGCGTCCTTCCGACGATCTTAAGCCGTTGCCTGCGCTTCCACGTGGCCGGCGACGCCCCGGTGCTTGCCGATCCTTCCTGGAACGACTGGCTCCGCGAGATGGAGAAGCTCCTCGCGCGCATGGTCAAAGGACCGGCGTCGCCCACGGCCCGGGTCTCCGAGGTCTTCATCCCTCTCTACGCCTTGTGCGCCCGCTTCGAGGTGCTGCTGGAACTCTTCGTCGGCGAGGCGCTGAAGGCTGCGCCGCCGCCTCCGCCGACCGATGAGGACGAGGATGACGCGGAACTCGCCTACGAGGAGTCCGTCCGCCGTGGCGTCCGCGCCCGGATGCTCGTCTCGGTCGAGGAGAAGCTCCGGCTGATCGGCCGGACTCATCCCAGCTGCGCCGACCAGGTCGCCCGCGCCGTCGGTTACCTCGAGGACGCCCGTCACCGCATGGAGTTGAACTACCAGGTCGTGGCCGCCTTCGAGCAGTTCCTGCTGCGCACCCTGCGCGCCTTCGCCCTGCGCCCCCGCGCGGCGTAACTTCACCCCCTTCCCGGAGTTATATCAAAGCGATGTCCCAGGAAGAGCCCACGCTCCCCGACGACGAGGACGACAAGCGGCTGATGGCGTTGGTCGCCGAAGGCGACGACGACGCCCTCCGGTTGCTCGTCCATCGCCACCACGCCCGCCTCGTCGGCTACCTGCGCGGAGAGGTGGGCTCGCAAGCCACCGCGGAGGAGTTGGCGATGGAGGTCTTCATCCGCCTGCACCGCGCGGCTTCCCGCTGGCGCCCGGAGGCGAAACTGAGCACCTATCTCATCCATATCGCCCATAACCTCGTGCTGAACGAGTGGCGTCGCCGCGGGCGCAAGCCGACGACCGCCCTCGAATTCGCCGCCGAGCCGGGCGATACCACCCAGCAATCCGCCCGCCGCGTGGCCGAGCTCGACGAAGCCTTCCAGCGGGCGATCGCCCAGCTGCCCCCGGAGCAACGCACCGCCATCCTCCTGGTCGTCCAGCAGGAACTGCCCTACGAGGATATCGCCGAAATCATGGGGGTCCCCGTCTCCTCGGTGAAGACCTGGATCCACCGTGCCCGGAGCCGTCTCCGCGAACTCCTGAAAGACTTCTATGGAAACGCCTGAACCCTGCAACTTGCCGCCCCCTGCGGTGTTTAACCTCATGAACTGAGCCATGGAAAATCCTGACCACAATCCCTTCGACAAGGAACTCGCCGCTTCGCTCAGCCGTGGCCGTTCCGTCGCCGTCCCCGGCTTCGCCGATCGCGTCGTCGGGGCCGTCCGCGCCGACCGCCGCCGTCGCGTCGTCATCCGCTGGAGCTCCGTGGCCACCGCCGCCGCAGCCTGCCTCGTGGCTGTCCTGACCTTGTCCGCTCCTTCCGAGGAAGCGCTCAACCGCCAGACGCTCGCCCTCGTCGCCCGCGACGAGTCCGCCCAGTTCGCCGACCTGCTCGGCGCTTCCGCCGATCTTTCGCTCCTTTCGCCTGCGGTGGAGAAATCCAGCGTCGTCGAGGTGCTCAACGCCCCCGGTTCCTGATCCGATGAAGAGCAGCTTCCTTCTTTCGGCGCTCGTCCTGTGGGCCGCCGCATCCTTGGCCCAGCAGGCTGCCGGCTCCGAGCCGACCGCCGAGGAGATCCAGACGATCCGCAAGATCCTCGAGCTGCCGCCCGAGCGTCTCACGCGCATGCGTTCCGCCATCGAGAAGATGGAGCGTATGTCGCCCGAATCCCGTCGCGAGTTCGCCGCGAACCTCGCCAAGTACGAGACCGCCACCCCGGAGGAGCGTCATAAGATCATGAAGGAGATGCGCGAACGCGGCAGCCTCGGCGCCCGCGTGCTCGAACATCACTTCAAGACGCTGACGCCTGAGGAGGCCAAGGCCGAACGCGCCCGCATCCAGGCCCTCACGCCGGAACAGCGCATGGAATTCATCCGCACGCTTTCCGAGAAATACGGACCCGAGGTCGCCAAGGAAAAGGGCAAGGCCGACGCCAAGGATGGCGACAAGGCGGAGAAGAAGCGCCGTAAGCTCGCCGAAGGCGAAGCGCCGGCCGCCGCTCCCAAGCAGTAAGGCTTATTCGCCGAGTTTCTTGAACGGGTGCTGGCCGTGCTTCCAGCGGTCATGCGCCCAGAGCCAGTTGGCGCAGATGTCGTCGCCCGAGCGGAGCTTCGACTCGAGCCATCCGTTCGATTCGATCGTCAGGCCGATGGCGTCCGTCGCGCGCAGGGCCTCCATGCGGAGGCGGCAGCGCCAGAAGCCGGTGCGGTCCGCCCAGAAGATCCGGCTGGGGCACTTGAAGCGCTGCGCGATGATGCCAGGGAGTTCGGTGACCGCGCAGGGCGTGCCGAGGAAGCTCCAGATGGAACCGCTCTGCGTCGTCTGGTCGAAGAGGATGGCGGCGACATGCCCTTCGCGGACGGCCTTCATCGAGCGGGCGAAGCCTTCGCGTCGCGAGGCCAGCTTCATGCCGAAGCGCTCCCGGGCTTCCTTGACCCAGCGTTCGGCGGCGGGCTGGTCGAGCGGGCGGTAGATGACGACCCATTCGCGCTTCGCCAGTTCCGGGCGGAGGAGCAGGGCGGCGGTCATCATCTCCATCAGGGCGAAGTGGGGCACGAAGAGCACCGCGCCGGTGCCCTTGGGGGGGAGTCCGTGTTCGTCGCTCAGCATGCTCTCGTCCACGATGACGCGCTCGCGGACCTCGGCTTCCGACATCATCGGCGAGGCGATCGAGAAGAGACCCATCTCCGCGGTGCGGCGACAGGAGGTGAGGCCGATCCGGCGGATCCAGGCGACGTCCTTGCCGGGGAAGGCCTTCGACAGGTTGCGGCGGATCACCTTGCCGCGGAGGAGCCAGAGGAGCTGCCCGAGCGCCGCGGCGTTGAGGCGGGCGAACGCTTCGGGAAGGCGGGTCAGCAGCCAGGCGTAGGTGACGATCAGCGGCCGCATCGGAAGTGCCTCAGCCGCGGCCTTCCTGCTTGAGCAGGTCGCCGATCTCGGGGACGAGGATGTTGCGGCGACCGAGTTCGTCTCGCGCGAAGTACTTGTCCACCTGGCGGACGAGGTCGAACGGTTCGTCCGGCAGGTTGTCCTCGTCGAACTCCATCTCATCGACGGCGTCGATGTCGTCGAAGATGTGCGAGAGGCGCAGCGGCTCGCCGTCGATGACGGCGGGCGGATTGGAGATCGCGCCGACCTTGGTGAGGTTGAAGAAGAGGCAAGGGTAGAATTCCTTCTCGTACGGCTCGAGGAACTTGCTGACCCACTGGCCCGGGACTTCCCAGCGGCGGTTGATGATGGCGGCGTCGGAGAAGTGCACGCAGACGCGATACCATTCCTCCACGGCCTTGTGCTTCATCGTGAGCGGGCAGTCGACGACGGTGATGATGCGCGCGACGCGCCACACGGCGTCGGGCATCATCGGTCGGATCGTGCGATGGAGCGCCTCCATCTGGTCGATGACGTGCAGCGAGCCGTGGGTCACCAGGATCGCGGCGTCTTCGTCGCCCGGCGCGGGGAGGATCGCCTGGCCGCCCTTGAATTCCCAGGCATCGGGCGCGACGCCGCCTTCGCGGACCTCGCGGAGGATGCGGATCTTGCGGCCTTCGGGCCAGGCGTTCTCGGCCAGCTCGCGCACCGTGTCGGCCCGGCCGGCGCCGGTGGGACCGAGGATGATGATGAGAGGCGTCATGCCTTGCGTCCGCAGCGGCCGAAGGGAGCGTTCTGTCCGCGGTCGCGGATCCAGTGGTCCACGGCCACCAAGGCGGCCATGGCTTCGACGATGGGCACGGCGCGCGGGAGGACGCACGGGTCGTGGCGGCCCTTGGCGCTGAGCTCGGTGGCGCGGCCGTCGGGCCGGACGGTCTTCTGCGGCTTGAGCACGGTCGCGGTCGGCTTGAAGGCGATGCGGAAGACGACGTCTTCGCCGTTGGTGATGCCGCCCTGCGTGCCGCCGGAGCGGTTGGTCGCGGTGCGGATGCGGCCGCCCTTGCGGACGAACTCGTCGTTGTGCGCGCTGCCGCGCAGCGCGGTGCCGGCGAAGCCGCTGCCGATCTCGAAGCCCTTGGTCGCGGGGAGCGAGAGCATGGCCTTGGCGAGGTCGGCCTCGAAGCGATCGAAGACCGGCGAGCCGAGGCCCGCGGGAAGGTTCTCGATGACGCAGCAGATCACGCCGCCGACGGAATCGCCGTCGGCGCGCGCTTCGCGGATGAGCGCGTCGATCTTCGCGGCGGTCGCGGGGTGCGGGCAACGCGTGGGCGTGGCCTCGACCTGCTTGAGCGACGGCGCCTTGGCGGCGGCGGGCATGCGGAGATCGCCGACGCTCTCGACCCAGGCGATGATGCGCGCGCCGCAGGCGTGCTTGAGCACCGTCTTGGCGACGGCGCCGGCGGCGACGCGCGCCGCGGTCTCGCGGGCGGAGGAACGGCCGCCGCCTTCGACGGCGCGGATGCCGTACTTGGCGTCGTAGGTGTAGTCGGCGTGCGAAGGGCGATAGGCGGCCTTCATCTCGGCGTAGGCCTGCGGGCGCTGGTCGCCGTTACGGATGATGATGGCGATCGGCGAGCCGAGCGTGAGGCCGTCCGGCGAGACGCCCGAGAGGACTTCGGGCGCGTCGGCTTCCTTGCGCTGCGTGGTGAGGGCGCTCTGGCCGGGGCGGCGTCGGTCGAGCTCGCTGCGCAGGAACGCGGCGTCGAACGGCACGCGGGGAGGGCAGCCGTCGATGATCACGCCGAGGGCGGGGCCATGGCTTTCGCCGAAGGTGGTGATGCGGAAACTGTGTCCGTGGATGTTGCCCATTGGGAAAAGAGTTAAAAAAGAACGCCGCCTAGCCGGTGGGCTGGGCGGCGTCCGTTTGGCGGTTCCGCCCCGGCGCTTAGCGCAGGTTGGAGGTGATCTTGGAGACGATCTTCTGGCTCTCCGGCAGGTTGCCGAAGAAGCCGTACTTGACCTTCACCTGGGTGAAGACGGCCTTGGTGACCTCGTCTTCGGCCTTTTCGATGGTGATCTTGATCTCAAGGTCGCCGATGGTGCGGGCATAGGCCACGACGCTCAGGAGCTCCTTGTTGGCGCCGACCTCATCGGTCTCGCCGGTGCGAAGGGTGCCGGGCATCGAGTCGATGGTGCGCTTGACGGCGTTGAAGACGGCGGTCGTGTCGGCGGTGTAGCGGGTGGTGAGGACGCCGGTGATGTTGGAGAAGGAGGCTTCGTGGTTCTGGATGTTGTCCACGCCGAGCTGGGTGGAGCATCCGGTCAGGACGAGGGCGGCGAGGAGGGCGAGGGCGGTTTTCATGTGCGAGAGTCGTGGTTGAGTGCTTGGAGTCAAAGCACAGCCGGGGTCCGTTGGCAAACAGTTTCGCCCTCGGCCGGCGGCCGCGGAAGGGGTCTATTTGTAATGAAAAAACCATTACATAGGTCGGTGG
>RFRI01000420.1 GCA_009924535.1 Verrucomicrobiota bacterium | reverse complement strand
CAGACGTAATTCCAGATTTCCACGTTCCAGTTACCGGCATCGGCGGCGGTCTTGGCGTCCAGCTCACAGGTGAAGTCCAGTTTGATGCCCTTCTTGGTCGCGGCCAGGGCGATGGGCATGCGGGTCGCGACGCCGGTGTAGCGGACACGCTGGAAGCAACCGTTCTGCGTGGCGGTGGTCTGCCAGCCGCGTAGGCCAGTCACATAAAGCTGGCCGTCCTTGGGATTGAAGCGCGCACGCATGGCGCCGCTGCCGAAGTCGACGTTGAAGCGGGCGACGCCGCCCTGCAGCTGCGGCTGGCCGTTGAAGGTAACCTCCTGCGGCAGGACGCCGAACAGGGAGCACATGCCGTAGCTGAGATGGAGCAGGCGATCCTTCCACGGACCGAACTTGTCGGAGGTGACCCAGACCTGGCCGCCGCTGGAGTTATCGACCTCCTTCGGGAACCAGCACAGCGGACGGTCGTAATCCGTCGGCTCAGTGGCGCGGTGCGCGAGCGGCGGGACGCCATAGAATCCGCCCTGCCTCACCCAGTTGAGTCGGCAGACGGGCGTCCAGGTACCTTCGTTGTCGCCGGTGGTGATCTGACCGGTCGGGCTGACGGCGATGCCGTTCGGCGCGCGGAAGCCGGTGGCGATGACCTCGAATTTCTTGCCGTCCTCGGAAACCTTGAAGAGCGAACCGTGGTGGTCGCAGATCTCATCGAAGCCGCGGCCGCCTTTGCGGACCGGGCCGGCCTTGATGAAGTAGAAGTTGCCGGCGGGGTCGGTCTGCAGGTCGAAGACGAACTCGTGGAAATTCTTCGTGACCATCACGTCGAAGTTGAAGGCCTCATAGGTATCGCACTCGCCGTCGCCGTTCGTGTCGCGCAGTTTCCAGATACCGTCGCGGCACGTGACATAGATCTCCCCGTTCACGACCTTGAGCCCAAGGGGATGATACAGGCCGGCGGCGAAACGACGCCAAGTCACCTTCGCCAGGTTGTCGTCGATGCCCGAGGCGACGAAGACGTCGCCATGGAAGGTGCTGATGACGGCGCGGCCGTCGGGTAGGAAGTCGAAGGCCGACGTGAACATCTGCGCCTTCCAGGGGTTGGTCACGGGCAGCTTCACGTCATCGACGACGTAAGGCTCGCCGGCCTTCTCGGACAGCTTGCCGGCGGTCTCGACGGTCTCAGGCCAGATGGACTTGGAAGCCTTGAGTAGCTCCGACGGAAGCCGGGTATGGTACGCCTGCCCCGAATAGCGGCCATCCAAGGCATACTGGATGCGGACATGGGTAACCTTCGGCGAAGCGGCCACCCGCGCGACGAGGTGTCCGTCGAGTCGTTCGAGCTTCACGTTCTCGCCGAGTGCGATTGCACCCTTGAATCTGGCAACGGAGAATTTTCCGACCAAGACAGTGATTCCCTTGGCAGATGGCGCGACCTCCAGCGTACGCACGATCAACGGCTAGCCCGCTACGTCGTAGTACGTCGCAGATCTGAAGTGCCTCTTGGCCGCCCGTCGTATCCACGACAAAGGCGTCGATACTGGCGTCCCTCAGAGCCTCGAAACGCTCGGGATTTTCGGCCTGAAGCGCCAACAGCAATCGTTCGATTCCGCTACCAAAACCAACCCC
>RFRI01000419.1 GCA_009924535.1 Verrucomicrobiota bacterium | reverse complement strand
CCGTTTCTCCGGAGTCAACAGCAACGTCGTCATCGGCGCCGCCGGTGCCGTCTTCAGCATCAGCGCCTTGAACGGCTTCGGAGCCGGCACCTATGACCTGATCAAGACCAGCGGGGGCGGTACGATCACGGGCTTCAATAATGCCACGCTGGGCTTCTCCCAGCTGCCGACCGGTTACAATTACGTCCTTAATAAGAGCTCCACCGCGATCTCGCTCGTCGTCTCCGCTGGTTCCGCCACCAGCCTATATTGGGCCGGGGATGTTTCCGGCAACGCCAGCTGGAACGCCGGAACGGGCACGGGTGCGACGAACACCAACTGGGCCTCCGACTCGCCGGGCACGACGGATGCGCTGTTCGCGCCGACTGCCGCCTCGACCATCAATTTCAGCGCCACCGGTGCGACTGGCAATTTCACCAACACCCTCGACCAGAACTTCTCGGTCGCGGGCATCAATTTCCTGGCATCCGGCACCTCGGCCGTGACCGTCAACCAAGGCGTCTTCGGCGCGCTCACGATTGGTTCGGGCGGCATCACGGTCGCCTCCGGTGCGTCTGCTGTCAGCACAATCAACGCCCCGATTATCCTGGGCGCTGCCCAGACCTGGACCGTCGCCTCCGGTTCCGAACTCAACGTCATGGGTTCCGCGCCGGTCCGTGGCACGATCTCGTCGTCGGGTACGTCCGTGTTCGGGCTTACGCTTGCCGGTGCCGGCAAGGTCACGCTCGGCGGCTTCAACACCTTTGGTGGCGGCGTCACGACCAGCGCGACCGGCACGTTGAACCTTAATAACGGCGGAACCAGCGCGGCATCCGCCTTGGGCTCCGGCACTTTGACGATCTCGGGCGGCACGCTCGACAACACCAGCGGCGTCTCGCAGGTCCTCCTGACGAACAATCTCCAAAACTGGAACGCCGACTTCGCCTTCACCGGGACGAACTCCTTGTCGCTCGGCGTTGGTGCCGTCACGCCTAGCGCGAGCCGAACCGTCACCATCAATGGCGGCACCTTGCAAGTCGGCGGTATCATCGGCGGGGGCGCCATCTCGCTCACCAAAGCCGGCACGGGCGCGCTGACCCTCTCTGCGGCCAACACCTTCACCGGCGGATTCACCCTTAGTGCAGGTACGGTCAACGTGAACGTTCCGCTGGCGCTCGGTGCAGCCGCGGGAACCGTCGCCCTCAATGGTGGCTCCATTAATAATACTTCCGGGGCGGCCGTCGTCGGCACGACCGCCGGCGCCATGACTTTCGGTGCGGACGTCAACTTCCTCGGTAGCGGAGCGCTCACGTTGCCCGGAGTAGTGACCTTGGCGGCCGATCGCACCATCACGACCTCGGCTATCGGTGGCGTGGGCGTGGCCAACGCGCTGTCCTTGACCGGCATCATCAGCGGCGCGTTTAATCTTATCAAGTCGGGGGCGGGAACTTTGGTGCTCTCCGGCGTGAATACCCTCGGAGCTAGCAAGACCGTCACCTTGGCCCAAGGCACCTTAAGCTTCGGCAACGCCGCCGCGCTCGGCGCCACGACCAATACCTTTACGATTTCCGGTTCCGGTGGCGCCGAGCGCGGCGGCGTTGCCGAAGCTTAAGGTGCCTTGGGCCAAGGTGACGGTCTTGCT
>RFRI01000418.1 GCA_009924535.1 Verrucomicrobiota bacterium | reverse complement strand
GCTAACCGCTAACCGCTTCCACCTTTCCTCCATGTCTCCCCTCGAACTCCAGAAGGTCCTTTCGTCCGGACTACTCTCCTTCCCGATCACCGACTTCCAGGCGAACGGTGATTTCGACGCCCCGAGTTACGCCAAGCGCCTCCAGTGGCTCGCGCCTTATGGTGCCACCGCCCTCTTCGCCGCCGGCGGCACAGGCGAATTCTTCTCCCTCGAACCCAAGGAGTATTCTTCCGTGATCAAGACCGCGGTCGATACCTGCGACGGTCTGGTGCCGATCCTCGCCGGCGCCGGCGGCCCCACGCGCGTGGCCATCCAGTACGCCCAGGAAGCCGAACGCCTCGGCGCCAAGGGCATCCTGCTCCTGCCTCATTACCTCACCGAGACCAACCAGGACGGTGTCGCCGCGCACGTCGACCAAGTGTGCAAGTCGGTCAAGATCGGCGTGGTCGTCTATAATCGCAACGTCTGCCGCCTCCTGCCTCACCACCTCGAGAAGCTCGCCGCCGCCAACCCGAACCTCATCGGCTACAAGGATGGCTTCGGTGACATCGAGCTCATGGTCTCGATCCGACGTCGCATGGGCGACCGTTTCAGCTACCTCGGCGGCCTGCCCACCGCCGAAGTCTACGCCGCCGCCTACAAGGCCATGGGCGTGCCGGTCTACTCCTCCGCCGTGTTCAACTTCATCCCGCAGACCGCGATGGACTTCTACCACGCCGTCGCGAAGGACGACCACGCCACGCAGAACCGCCTGCTCGACACCTTCTTCCTACCGTACCTCGAGATCCGTAACAAGAGCGCCGGCTATGCCGTCAGCATCATCAAGGCCGGCGCCACGATCGTCGGCCATGGCGCGGGCCCGGTACGCGCGCCCTTGACCGACCTCAAGCCGGCCGAGGTCGAGCAGCTCGCCGCCCTCATCGCCAAAGCCGGCGTCAAGTAAGCGGCCATGCACGGCACCGAACTCCAGTCGGCGGTCTCCAAGGTCAAATGGCGGGTGCTCCCGCTCTTCGTCGTGATGTTCATCGTGAACTACGTCGACCGGGTGAACATCAGTTTCATCAAGGAGCAGCTGCATACGGACCTAGGCCTTAACGACGAGGCCTTCGGCTTCGGCGCGGGCCTGTTCTTCATCGGCTACGCGGTTTTCGAGGTGCCTTCCAATCTCATCCTGCAGCGCCTCGGCGCGCGTCGCTGGCTCGCGATCATCGCCCTGCTCTGGGGCGCCGTCGCAGCGTGCATGGCATTCGTGACGACCGCCCACGAGTTCTACTGGTTGCGTTTCCTGCTCGGCGCCGCCGAAGCCGGCTTCTTCCCAGGCGTCATCTATTACCTTACCCGCTGGCTCCCCTCCGCCGACCGCGGCAAGGCCATCGCGATCTTCCTCAGCGGGTCCGCCATCGCCTCCGTCATCTCCGGACCGCTCTCCGGCGCCCTCCTGCAGTTCCAGCCTTACGGACTCAAAGGCTGGCAGTTCATGATCTTCGCCGAAGGCGCCTTCTCGGTGGTCCTTGCGGCCTTCACCTGGCGCTGGCTCGACTCGCTGCCGCAGGAGGCCCGCTGGCTCAGCGACCATGAGCGCCAGGCGCTGACCTCAACCCTGGAAGCCGAAGCCGCCGCCGCG
>RFRI01000417.1 GCA_009924535.1 Verrucomicrobiota bacterium | reverse complement strand
AACACGCTCGCCGCCGCCCTCTCCGGCTCCGTGGAGCGGGACGTCTACGCCGCCCGGGTGCGTCAAACCAGGGTGAAAAGCCCGCGGGTGTGGCGGCCAGCCCTTCTTTGGTATCAAACTCCATGCGCCCCTGGGCGTCGCAAAAGCGTATGCGCGTCAGGGCATTGACGATAAGGCGTAGCCGCTCATGGCCTTGTAGCCCTTCGTCCCATTGGTCCGGTAAATTGCTATACATATGCGCCAAAAAATCAGCATAGTCCGGGCCGCGCAACACGGCCTGCACCTCTTGGGCCAGGGCCATCGTCTTCTCGCAGGTCCAGGCCGGTAAGACCCCGGCGTGCACCATCAGCACCGTGACGCCATGGTGGCGCACCTGCAGGGCCAGGGAATCGTCGCCGGTCTCGACGGCGCGGAGCACGAGACGAGTCATGTCGAGCGAACGCTCGCCCATCAGGATCAGGTCGTCCCGGAGCTGGCGGAGTTCGTCGTGGAAGAAGCGTTGCATGGTCGTGTTTGTTTGGAAATCAGCCGAAGCGGCCCGAGATATAGGCCTCGGTCTGGGCCTGGGACGGGTTCATGAAGATCTTCTCGGTGGTGTCGTACTCGATCTGCTTGCCGAGATAGAAGAAGGCGGTACGGTCAGACACGCGGGCGGCCTGCTGCATCGAGTGGGTCACGATCACGATCGTGAACTGCTCCTTGAGCTCATGGATGAGCTCCTCGATCTTGCCGGTGGCGATCGGGTCGAGGGCCGAGCAAGGCTCGTCCATTAGGAGGATCTCGGGGCGATTGGCGATGGCGCGGGCGATGCAAAGACGCTGCATCTGGCCGCCGGAAAGGCCGAGGGCGCTGTCGTTGAGCCGGTCCTTCACCTCGTCCCAGAGGGCGGCCTTGCGGAGCGAGGTCTCACACGCCTCTTCTAGCAAAGCGCGGTCGCGCACGCCGACCACGCGCAGGGCGTAGACGACGTTCTCGAAGATGGACTTCGGGAAGGGGTTGGACTTCTGGAAGACCATGCCGACGCGGCGGCGGAGGGAGATGACCTCCAGGCCCGGATCGTAGATCGAACGGCCGTTGATGGTGATATCACCCTCATGATGGACGCCATCGACGAGGTCGTTCATGCGGTTGAGATTACGGAGCAGCGTGGACTTGCCGCAGCCGGACGGACCGATGAAGGCGACCACCTGGCGTTCCGGAATATCGAGGGAGATGGCGTCGAGGGCTTTTTTCTGGCCATACCAGAATCCGTAATCGCGGATGCTGATGTAGTCCTTGCGACCTTCGCGTTCGGTGGCGGGCCGGACCTTGATGCGGGATGAAGAGGGAGGGTTCATGATCTGGGGCATGACGTGTTATGTTTTTAGAAGGCGGCGCCCTTGAAGCGAGCGCGGAGGCGGTTGCGGATCCAGATCGCGCCGATATTCAGGCAGACGACGAGGATGATCAGCAGCAACGTGGTGGCGAAGACCATCGGACGGGCGGCGTCCGAGTCCGGCGACTGGAAGCCGAGGTCATACACATGGAAACCAAGGTGCATGAACTTGCGATCCATATGCAGGAACGGCGCAGAACCGTCGAAAGGCAGCGTCGGTGCGAGCTTGACGACGCCGACGAGCATGACGTCGGG
>RFRI01000416.1 GCA_009924535.1 Verrucomicrobiota bacterium | reverse complement strand
TCGGCGGGCAGGGCGGCGTCCGGGTAGTTCTGGAAGCAGACGAGGCGCGTAAAGCGGTAGATGGCGTTGGAGCCGACGGAAGTCGTGCGGCCGTCGGACAGCGAAGGATAAGGTCCACCGTGCACGATGGCATGCGAGACTTCGACGCCGGTGGGGAAACCGTTGACCACCACGCGGCCGGCGATGGCTTCGAGGCGGGCGATGAGCGTGGCTTGCTGGGCGAGCTCGGCGTCGGTGCCATGGACGGTCGCGGTGAGGTTGCCGTGCAGGGCGTCTAGGACGGCGTCGACCTCGCGCTGGTCCGTGCACCAGATGACGAGCGAGCTCGGGCCGAAGATCTCTTCCTGCAACGAGGCATCGGTGACGAAGGTCTTGGCTTCGGTGGCGAAGAGCGTGGCGACCGCCCGGTTAGGCTGGCCGCTGGACTTACCTTGGGCGAGCACCTTGACGCCGGCTTGGGCGGCGCGGGCGGTCAGGCCTTTCTGATAGGCCTGATGGATGCCGGCGGTGAGCATCACGCCGTCGCCGCAATCGGTAAAGAGGGCGGAGAGCTTGTTGATGAACGATTCCGCGGCGGCGGAGCGCGTCAGGACGATCAAGCCGGGCTGGGTGCAGAACTGGCCGACACCGAGCGTGCACGAGCTGAGCAGGCCGGTGGCGATGGCTTCGCCGCGGGCGGCGAGCGCGCCTTCGAGGAGGACGACCGGATTGACGCTGCTCATCTCGGCGTAGACCGGGATCGGCGTCGGGCGGGCGGCAGCGGTATCCATGAGCGCGCGACCCCCGACACGGGAGCCGGTGAAACCGATGGCACGCAGGGCAGGGTGCTTGGCGACCTGCTGGCCGATGACGCGACCTTCGCCCATCAGGAGCGAGAAGGTCCCTTCAGGCAGCTTGTTCGCTTTGACCGCTTCAATGACGAGGCCTCCCATGATCGCGGCGGTGCCGACGTGGGCGTGGTGGGCCATCACGATGACCGGGCAGCCCGCGGCGAAGGCGGAAGCGGTGTCACCGCCGGCGACGGAGTAGGCGAAGGGGAAGTTGCTGGCGCAGAAGACGGCGACGGGACCGACCGGGCGGAGCAACGAACGATGGTCGGGCTTAGGCAGAGGCTTGCGGTCCGGATTGGCGGTCTCGACGCGCGCATCAATCCAGTCACCTTTCTCGACGAGATCGGCAAACAGACGTAGCTGGCCCATCGTGCGACCGATCTCACCTTGGCAACGGGCTTCGGGCAGACCGGTTTCCTGCGTCGCGCGGGCGACGAGGGCGGGCGTGGCGGCTTCGATGCGGCGGGCGATGTCGCGGAGGAAGACGGCCTTCTGCTGGCCGGAGAGGGCGGCGAGGGCCGGGGTCGCCTGGGCGGCCAAGGCGCAGGCCTGGTCGGCTTCCGCCGCGGTGGCGGGGAAGAAGTCCGGCTCCAGGGCGATCGCCGAGGCGGGGTTGATCGCGCGATAGGGGGCGACGGCGGAATGACCACGCGCGAAACCGATGAAAGAGTGGCCGAGGAGGGATGACATGGCGAGGGGCATGGTTAGGGGAGCCTACCCCCAGAGGCAAACAAGATAGCCCGTGGATTCGTCTTGTAGGTAGGGGGCACAAGGCTGATACAAGCATGAAGATGCCGGCGC
>RFRI01000415.1 GCA_009924535.1 Verrucomicrobiota bacterium | reverse complement strand
GAACGTGCCTTGCCAGTCTTCAGGGAAGTGGCGGCTGCTGAGGATGGCGGTGCCGGGGCAGGGGCGGGACGGACGCTTCCACATTTCGGGGTACTTCGCATGGGCGCCGGAGTCGAGGTGACCGGAGAAACCCGGGCCGAAGTAGTTGGCGTTGCCGGTGGCGTCGGTGATGATGTCGTTGCCCCAGTAGTCGAAGACGCGACCGTGCGGGTTGGCGAAGCCGTAGGGGACGTGGCGGTACAGCTTGCTGGTCTGCGGTTCGAAGCGGTAGATGCCGCCGTTGGTGTTACGCATCACGCCGTTGAAGGTCTCGACCTGCGAGCGGTGGAACACGCCGTCGGAGAGGTAGAGGGCGCCTCCGGGTTCATAGCAGATGGAGTTCGTCTCGTGGTGCGAGTCGGCGGCGTCCATGCCGGTGAGCAGGCGTTCCTTCCAGTCGGCCTTGCCGTCGCCATCGGTGTCGCGGACGTACCAGATGTCAGGCGACTGGATCAGGATGACGCCGTCCTTGTAGAACTGGAAGCCGGTCGGGCAGTTGAGGCCGTCGAGGAAGACGTGGGACTTGGCGACCTTGCCGGTCTTCGGGTCGAGGTCGAGGACGAGGAGTTTGTCGAAGACCTTGGTGGTCGGGCTCGTCTCGGGGTAGTTCGGCCAGGCGGCGATCCAGAGGCGGCCCTTGGTGTCGAAGTTCATCTGCACCGGGTTGATGAGCTCGGGGATGGTGGTCTCGTCGGCGATGAACTCGACCTTGCAGCCTTCGGGCAGCGTCAGGTACTTCAGCTGCTCTTCGCCGCTGAGGTAGGGGACGGGTTCCTTGCGATTCGGGGGAACGGGCAGCGGAGCCTTGAGGTTGTCATGCTTCACTTCGACCGGCTTGCCCTGGGCGGCGGCCCAGATGCCCTTGTCATGATTGGCGGTCTTGACGTCGCGGTTGGCGAGTTCGGCGCCGAGCACGGTGGCGTTGTCGACTCCCTCATACTTGATGCGGGAGCGCTGGCCGAAGATATTGAACTGGTCGACCGTGCGGTAGCGATGGTGCCACTGCGTGCTCTTTTCGTTGACCTGAGCGCGGATGGCTTCGTTCACGGTCGGAAGGTCGGAGCTATTACGGAAGAACAGGAAGAAGCCCAGTCCGAGGACGGCGACGCCGACCAGCTTCATCGTGGTCTGGCGGTTTTCTTCGGAGGACTTGAGGAAGGCGGTCAGCACCAGGATCACGCCTAGCAGGAGCGCCGCATAGGAGAGCAGGCCGCTGGAGCCATTGCCCTTGCCGAAGACGGCCTGGAACTGGACGGGAGCGAGGGCGGCGTCACCGGAGGCGTTGAGGTGGATGCCGTTGATCGTGAGTGGAGCCTTGGCCGCGGCGTAGAGTTTCTGGGAGGAGGCGAAGAGGTCGACGAACTGCACGCCGTTGGCCTTGGCGACGGTGGCCATGGCGGAGGTGTACAGCGCGAGGTTCTTGTTATTCTCGGCGGCGATCTTGGCGTCGAAGAAGGCGGACTTCAGGTCTTCGTGCGCGATCGGGGAGAAGAGGACGACGCGAACCTTGCCCTTGCCGTAATCGGCGGCTAGGGTCTTCTTGAGCCAGCCGTCGAGGTTGGCCTTGAAGGTGTCGAGACCGGCGGCGCCGGC
>RFRI01000414.1 GCA_009924535.1 Verrucomicrobiota bacterium | reverse complement strand
ACCCCAACCCCTGATACTCACCCTTCTTCGACGACACGAGCTTCGTGAAATAACGCTGCCAATCGGCGGGAAAGAAACGGTCGCCGGCGAAGTCGCGGTCGATGCGCGTGATCAGCAGGCGCTCGCAGAGCGGCGTTCCTTCCGCATAGATACGTTCGCCGCCGGTGATCCAGGTCGGGCCTTGCCACTGATCCATGCGCTCGGCGATGACGATGGCCTCGGCCAAAGAGGTCGCCTGCTCGGCCCCGGGGAAGGATTTGGTCGGATCGCGTGAGACTACCACCGTGCCTCGCCCGGGCAAAGCCTTGCCGAGTTCGGCGTAGCAGGCCGGCCCTTCGATCATGACACCCCCCTGGGTCTGGTCCATGAACCAGGCCAGGTCCTCCGGGATATGCCAAGGAAGCTTGCCCGCTTTGCCGATGACCCCGTTACGGGCCACGGCGACGATGCATTGGAGGGGCTTAGGCACGGTCCCAAGGGATGTTAATAACCCCGCCGGATGCAAGCGCCGGGGCGGGCTTGGACTGATTGACACCCGCCGAAAGACTGGGGTAAGTTGGCCGAATGATTACCTGGCTCCAGAACGCCACCGGCAAGCACCACCGCATGATCTTCGGATTCCTGCTCGTGGTCATCGTGGTCTCCTTCGTCTTCTACGGCTTCGCCGGCCGTGGGGCCCTCCGTGGCTCCGGCTCCTACATGTATCAAGGCGTCGACCTCAACGACCCCGCCGTCCGCTCCCGCTTCCGTGACGCGACCTTCTTCGCCCAGATGACCGGCCAGCGCATGGACAACAACGGCCTCGTCCAGCGCGTCGCCGAACTCAGCCTCGCCGACGCCCTCGGCATCCCTTCCCCCTCCGACGTCGAGATCCGCCGCATCGCCCGCGAGATGACCACCGCCCCCGATGGCAAGAGCGCCGACGGCCTCAACAAGTTCCTGGAGTTCGCCTCCAAGCAGCTCAACGTCTCCGACCTCGAGACCCGCGCCCGCTTCGAGACCTACATCAAGGACACCTGGCGCATCCAGAAGGCGGTCAGCACCCTCGCCGGCTCCGGCCACGCCACCGCCAGCCAGATCAAGCGTATCCTCGAGCGCGAGCGCGCCAAGTGGACCGTCGACGTCGCCACCTTCGCCTCCGCTGGCTTCAAAGCCGACGTCAAGGTCGACGAAGCCAAGGTGAAGGAAGCCTTCACGGCCAACATCGAGAACTATCGCCTGCCCGCGCAGGTCGCCGTCACGGCCATCACCATCGCCCCCTCTGCCGCCGACACCGCTCCGGTGTCCGACGACGAGATCATCAACATGGGCTATAATCAGGCCGAGAAGTTCAAGTTCGAGACCGGCAAGGTCAAGGAACAGGCCCTCGCCAAGCGCGCCGAGCTCGAGAAGCTCGTCCGCGCCGACCGCGCGATCACCAACCTCGCCGGCCAGATCTCCGACGAGCTCGCCGAGAAGTTCGCCATCGATACCGCCAAGGCCGACAGCAAGGAACTCGCCGCTTGGATCAAGGCCAAGAACGCCAAGATCACCGCGATCCCCTCGTTCGAAGTCATCAATCCTCCCACCGTAGCCAAAGTGCCCGCCGAAGCCCTGCGCGTCGCCGGAGAGCTCACCGAAAAGGAATGGCGCACCGAAGTCTA
>RFRI01000413.1 GCA_009924535.1 Verrucomicrobiota bacterium | reverse complement strand
CTAACCGCCAACCGCTATCCGCAGACACCGTCCGTGGCTTTTGGCTTTTCTCTGCCATCGGTCATCGGTCATCTTTCATCTATCTTCCCTCCCATGCCCCTCGTTCCTGGTCTCCTCAGCCCCTACGAAGCCGTCCGCGGTTTCGTGTATCTCCCCCGCCTGGTCTCCAAGCTCCGCCTGCACGCGGCTGGTCAGCTGCACGCCGATTTCGTGAACAACCTCGGCAAGGCCTTCGACGACCGTTGCTGCCAGTACCTCGGCATCAAGTACGACGAGCTCCGCGTCTGGGTGCTGCAGAATCCTGCCGCGACGCAGGACGAGATCCTCGCCTGGGCCGAAGCCAAGGGCCGCAAGCTTTCCACGAATGACATCGAGATCTGGAACGGCTTCATGACCAAGCGCGGTTGGCGCGACGAAGCCAACGAGGTGCTCGTCCGTCGCTTGAAAGAAAATGGACTCACCGCCGAGGCGGGCGTGGATACGATGTTCGACTACATCGAGGTCGACGAAGGCCGCCCGGCCCGAAAAGCGGCGCTTTAAGGCCTGTTTGTCGGAATAACCTTATAATTAGGGGTTGAGAGAAGAGGCGGCCGGCCCAAGGCTGAACCTCCCCATTTTACGAACCGTATCCTTGCGGGTACTCCTTCGCCTTGCGTCGCCTTCTCACATCAGCCCCCCGTCACGCGGGGAACGGTCTCCGGACCGGGAAGGGACGCGCATGACCTTGGCGATCATCCTGGCGGAAGCCGCCGAACAGGCTCCGGTGGTGGCGAAGGTGTCAGCGGCCGTCGTGAACAATTTCCAGACTGCGGTCCTGGCGTTCAAGTCGGGCGGGTGGATCGTCTCGCTCATCGGCGCCGCCGCGATGGTCGGCCGCCTGCTCGTCGACGAAGCCGCTGATGCCAGTTGGCAACGTTCGCTCCGCCACGTGATCGCCGCCGCGATCTTCGCGGTCATCGCCTACTTCGTCACCTTCCAGTGGGAGCTCTCCGCCTTGAACAAGGCCATCGTCCAAGGCCTCTGCGGCGCCGTCGCCCCTGAGCTCGTCGACTGGCTTTCGATGACCATCCGCAAGAAGCTCGGCTTCAAGGACAAGAAGCGTACTCCGGCCTGGCAGAATCTTTTCTCGCGCAAGAAGAAGCCCAAGCGACGTCGCCGGGCCGCCGGCAAGAGGGCTGCGCCGACCAAGGCCCCGGCGAAAAAAGCGGCTCCGGCGAAGGCTGTGCCTAAGAAGGGAGCCGCCAAACCCGCCGCCAAGAAGGCCCCTAAGAAGCCCGCCGCCAAGACACCGCGCCCCAAGAAGCCCGACGACGGCCAGTCCACCCTCAACCTTTAAACAAAAACCACCATGTGTGCCCAGCGTAGTCGCGGTCGATCCGCCAAGAACAACCTCATCCAAGCCGAGATCGGGATCGTCGGCATGGCCGTCGTGACCTTGCTCGTCTCCCTCGCCGGCCTCTGGTTCAGCCACGAGCTGCGCGACACCACCAGGCGCGTGAAGGACACGACCATCAGCATTCAGTCTTCATTCGAGGCTTATAAGAGCGCGATGAAGTCCGCCGACACGGGGGTCGTGCTTTTCACCGACCAGGGAACGAAGTCGGATAACAAGAACGTCGAAGTGACCGCCACCGCGGCGACCAGC
>RFRI01000412.1 GCA_009924535.1 Verrucomicrobiota bacterium | reverse complement strand
TATTGGGCATACTCCTTCTCGAAGAGGTCCTTCTGGCCGTTCCAGCCGGCGGTGATGGAGTCGCCGAGGAAGACGACCTGGGCTTCGCCCTTCTTGGCGATGGCGACGAAGGATTCATGCGCCTTGGCGAAGGCCGGCTGGATCTGGCCGTCGTTACCGAGCTTGGGGGCGGCGACGTCGGCGGGCTGCACGGGCAGCTTCACGGCCGGAGCGGCGGCCTTCTTGGGGGCTTCTTTCTTGGCTTCCTGGGCGACGACGGAAGCGGCGCCGAGCAGGGAAAGCCCGAGGAGGAGGGATAGGGTGCGTTTCATGGGGGTATCTTGGGGGACCTCCATTTCGCCCCGGGGTTCCCCGCTGTCAACGCCCAGCCCAGCGGGCTTGCTCACAGGCAAGCGAAAGGCATAGGAACCTGCATGAGCATACCCCTGCGTTTCGTGACCAAGGCCGAGGCCATCAAGGAAGAGTACAAAGGCCGCACCAATTACTGGCTTACCCGCCCCGAACTGACCGGCGCCAAGGACCTGCAGGTCTGCGAAGCGACTTTGCCGTCCGGCGAGGGCCACGCCTTCCACACGCACCCGGAGCTCGAGGAAATGATCTACGTGCTCGCGGGCGAAGTGGAGCAGTGGGTGGAGAAAGAAAAACGCATCCTGAAGCCCGGCGACGCGGCGCACATCCCCGCCGGTATCGTGCACGCGACCTTCAACGCCTCGAAGGCCGACGCGACGATCCTCGCGATCCTGTCGCCCGGCGCGAGCAAGGGACCGTTCATGGTGGACGTCAGCGGCGAGGCCCCGTGGAAGGACCTGCGCTGAGCCCGCGGCTTATTTCAGCTCCTTGATCCGTACGTTGCGGTACCAGACGCGCTTGGCCTCGTCCTGGAAGCCGATGTGTCCGTCGGCGGGACGGTCCTTCATCGGCGAGGCATCAAGGTCGAGGACGATGGTGCGCTCGCCGTTGAAGTCGACGGTCAGGTGGCGGTCCTTGAGCGTCAGCGTGTAGCGGTTCCACTCGCCGGGCGCCTTCACCATGTTCCTGGAAGCGGCCATCGCCCGGATGATGCCGCCGCAATCATGATGACCGGGCTTCGCCAGGCCGTAGGTGTCGAGGATCTGCAGCTCGATGCCCTTGGCGACGGGGTCGAGCGGATCGGCGACGCAGAAGAAGACGCCGGAGTTGCCGGTGGGCTCGATCTTGAATTCGAGGTCGAGGACGAAGTCGCGGTACCTGCGCTCCGTGAAGACATAGGCGTCGAAGCGCTTCCAACCCGTCTCCCCGGGACGCGGCTTCAGCGTGACGGTGCCGTCGACGTCATAGACCCAGTTGCCCTTGGTCTTCCAGCCGGCCAGGTCCTTGCCGTTGAAGAGCGGGACGAAGCCCGGCGCGTCCACGGCCGGATGCGGCACCGGGGCGACCGGGGCGCTGACGGGATAATTCTCGGGCGCGGCGGCGAGCGCGAGCGGCAGGAGGGCGGCCAGGAGCAGGAAGCGGGGCATGCGGATGAGGTATCCGGCGGCCGGCGGAGGTCGAGCCACATATCAGGTTCGACTGCCTTCGGCTTGTCATAATAAAGATACGACATGGGCCGCCCCTCCCTGCTCTCCGTCCTGCTCTGCCTGTCCGTCGCCGTCGGCCTGGCCGCGGTGCCGC
>RFRI01000411.1 GCA_009924535.1 Verrucomicrobiota bacterium | reverse complement strand
GTAATTGAAGTTACAGCGGAAGTTGCGGAGCTGACCGCGGAAGGAAGGGTGGCCGAGGAGATAGCCGCTGCCGTTCGGATTGAGCGTGCGCGTGAACTGCACGGTGATGTTCTCGGCGTCGAACGATTCGCCCGGGCCGACCTTGCCGCCGGGCAGGAACTTGCCCGTATGTTCGCCGTAGGCCATCACCGAGCGGTTGGTGTCGGTCATCGTGATGCCTTCGACGAGCACATTGCGGACGCGGCCGTGGGCGAGCACGCAGGCGTTGATGTTCTTCACGAGGAAACCCGGCTGGACATTGTGAGAGGCGTTCATGTCGATCGTGCCCTTGCCGGTGATACGGACGCCGGAGATGACGTCGGGCTGGCGGCCGTGGCCGATGCGGATGCCGTAGGCCTCGGGGCCGTCGTAGCTGACATACCAGACGCTGCGGACGTTGTGGCCGGTCTTGCTGCCGAACTTCACCTTCACGCCGCGGCTGAGCTCCTGCCAGTCGCCCGTGATCGCCGTGCGCTTGTGCGAGGTGTCGCCGAACTTGTCACCCCAGGCGAAGGTGTCGGGCTTGCCGTCTTTGCCTTCGCTGTCCGTGACGATGGTGAATTCGCGGACGCCGCTCAGGTCGTAGTCGCCGCCGATCTCGAGGTCGTCGAGTTTCTTTCCCGCGTCCTGGTCGGTCGTGATCTCGCCGGCTTTCTCCAATTTGCAGAAGTCGTCGGCCAACTTGAGCGTCGCACCGGCCATCAGTTCGATCTCGACGGACTTATCGACGTAGAGGATCGCGCGGTGCTTCGTGAGGCCGTGCTGATGCAATCCTGGCAGGAAGGTCAGCTTGTCGCCCGGCGCGGCCGCATCGAGAATCGCCTGCGGGTCATCGCCAGGCTTGATCTTGTGTTCGGCCGCGAACAGGGAGGTCGCGAGCAGGAGGGCGAAGAGGCGCATGTCGGGGAGTACCTGAGGGCTAGAGGACCGGAGGACCCGAGGCAAGTTGGCACAAAGGCCCCTCATCCATCCTTTCCTCGGATCCTCAGGCCCTCGGGGCCTCGGGGCCTCTTACTTCGCTACCACCCAAACGTTGCGGTAGACGACGGGGTTGCCGTGGCCTTGCAGGTAGAAGGGGCCGGCTTCGGGGACTTCGGTCTTGAACGCGCCACCGGGGGTCGCGCCCTTGAGTTCGAGGTTGTCCTGCACGACCACGCCGTTGTGACGGACGGTGACGAAGGCGCTTCCGGTCTTCTTGCCGTCCTTGTCGAACTTGGCGGCGGTGAAATCGATGTCGTAGGTCTGCCACTGCAGGGGCGGGAAGCACATGTTCACGCTGGGGGCGCTATTCTTGTAGATGCCGCCGCACTCGTTATCGAGGCCCTTGAGGCCGAAGCTGTCGAGGACCTGGACTTCGTAGCGATGCTGCAGGTAGACGCCGCTGTTGGCGCGACTCTGTCCGCGACCGAGGGGCTTGAAGGGTAGGAAGAATTCGAGGTGCAGCTTGAAGTCAGTGAAGGCCTGCTTGGTCTTCGTGTTGGCTTCGAGGAAGCCGCGGGGGTCGATCTTGCCGTCGACGAAAGCGTCGGCGTTCTTGCCGTCAAAGAGGATCGTGGCGTCCTTCGGAGCCACGAGGCCTTCAGTCGGGCTGTGGCGGATGATGCGCTTCAG
>RFRI01000042.1 GCA_009924535.1 Verrucomicrobiota bacterium | reverse complement strand
CTCGGCGCCGCGAAGGGACGCCGCGGCCAGAAATGCCAGGGTGAGGACAAGACGCATGAATTAAGGGTAGTACCTCATAGAGGGGAGTTTGTTCCCGCTGTAAAGCAAAGCGGCGCACCATTCGGTGCGCCGCGAGGAAAGGACTGAAATCGTCCCTTACTTGGCCTTCGAGATCTCGACGAGCTCGACCTCGAATTCGAGGACGGACTTGGCGGGAATCGGGCCCTGGCCCTGCTCGCCGTAAGCGATGGAAGCCGGGCAATAGAGGACGATCTTGCCGCCGACACCGATGAGCTGGACGCCTTCGGTCCAAGCCGGGATCACGCCGCTGAGCGGGAATTCGGTCGGCTCGTTGTTGCGGGTCTTGGTGGAGTCGAAAACCTTACCGTCGACGAGCTTGCCTTCGTAGCGGCACTTCACGGTCGAAGCGGCGGTCGGCTTCACGTCGGAACCGGGAGCGAGAATCTTATAACGGAGACCAGAGGCGGTCTTCGTCACCGACTTGTCGGCGTCGACCTTGGCGAGGAACTCGTCGTTCTGCTTGCCCCACTTGCCGGCCTTGGCGTTGACGCGCTCCTGGAACATCGCGTCGGCGCCTTCGCCGAGTTCGGCGGGGTTGAACTTCGGCTTGTCGCCGCGCATCGCCTGGCGCACGCCGGCGAGGAAGAGTTCGATCTCCTCGTCGTTGAGCTCGAGCTGCGAGTTCACTTGGGGCATGGGGGACTGGCTGGCGATGGAGAAGCCAAGCATGGTCCAGGCCTGTTTGGCCTGATCGGGGGTGAGCGGTTTCACGATTTTTGCGGGGGGAGGAGTGGGAGCTTCGGCGACTTTAGCAGAAGCAGGAACGGCGGTGGCGGGCTTCGCCTCATCGGCGGCATGGAGAGACGCGACGGCGACGGCCAGCGCGGCGAGGACGGGGTATTTCATGGGAAAGGGTTTCGTAGCCGAATCAGGCCTTCGGGGGAAGCACCTTTGCGTGCTCCTGCAAAGAACTGACCGTGAGGGGGTGTTCGCGCAGGGAGCGGATGCCCAGGACGGCGGCGCGGGCCGCGTTCATCGTGGAAGCCATGTACACGCCACGCAGCACGGCTTCGGAACGCATCGCGTTCTCGTCCTTGCGCGGGAGCATGCCGGCGGCGGTGTTCACGATCATCTGCAGCTGGCCGTTCTTCAGGAGGTCGAGCGCGTTGGGGCGGGCGCCTTCGGAGATCTTGCCCAGCTTGATGACCTTGACGCCGGCGGCCTCGATGGCCGCGGCGGTGCCGCTGGTGGAGTAGATGTTGAAGCCGAGCGAGGCCAGGTCGCGGGCGACGGCGACGGCGCCGTCCTTGTCGCGGTCCTTGACGGAGAGGAAGGCGTTGCCGGCGACCGGGAGCGCAGGCTGCGCGGCCATCTGCGCCTTGGCGTAGGCCATGCCGAGATCGTCATCGCAACCCATGACTTCGCCGGTGGAACGCATCTCGGGCGAGAGCGCGACGGGGGCGCCGGGGAAGCGGCTGAACGGGAAGACGGATTCCTTGACGGACCAGTAAGGCGGACGGATCTCGCGGGTGAAGCCGAGGTCCTTGAGCTTGGCGCCGAGCATGCAGAGCGAGGCCAGCTTCGCGAGCGGCACGCCGATGGCCTTGGACACGAACGGGATCGTGCGCGAGGCGCGCGGGTTGACCTCAAGCATGAACACGATGCCATCCTTGATCGCGAACTGGATGTTCATCAGGCCGACGACCTTGAGGCGCTTGGCCAGCGAATGGGTGATGCGGCGGACTTCGTCGACGAGGGCCGGGGACAGCGAGTGCGGAGGCAGCACCATGCCGGCGTCGCCGGAGTGGACGCCCGCGTGCTCGATATGCTCGAGCATGCCGCCGATGACGGTGGTCTCGCCGTCGGAGATGGCGTCGACGTCGAGCTCGATCGCGTCCTCGAGGAACTTGTCGAGCAGCACCGGCTTGCCCGGGGCGACGTCGAAGGCCTCGCGGACGACGGACTTCAGCTCATCCATGCCGTAGACGATGAACATGCCGCGACCGCCGAGGACGAAGGAAGGACGGAGCAGGACGGGGAAGCCGATCTCTTCGGCGGCCTGGTAGGCTTCTTCGGCCGAAAGCGCGGTCTTGTTGACGGGCTGGCGGATGCCGAGCTCGATGAGGATGTCCTTGAACTGCTGGCGGTCCTCGGCGAGCGCGATGCTCGCGGGAGAAGTGCCGACGACCGTGACGCCGTTGGCTTCGAGGTCCGCGGCGAGGTTGAGCGGAGTCTGGCCGCCGAACTGGACGATCGCGCCGACGCACTGCTCGGTGCGGTAGATCTCGAGGATGTCCTCGAGGGTGAGAGGCTCGAAGTAGAGGCGATCGGAAGTATCGTAGTCGGTCGAGACCGTCTCAGGGTTGGAGTTCACCATCACCGTCTCATAGCCTGCGGCGCGGAGCGCGTAGGAGGCGTGGACGCAGCAGTAGTCGAACTCGATGCCTTGGCCGATACGGTTCGGGCCGCCGCCGAGGATCATCACCTTCTTCTTGGCGGACGGACGGACCTCGGACTCGTCGCCGTAGGAAGAATAGAAATAAGGCGTGAAGGATTCGAACTCCGCGGCGCAGGTGTCGACGAGACGGAAGACCGTCTTGATGCCGGCGGCGTTGCGGGTCGAGTAGACGACGGACGGGGCGAGGCCGGTCGCGTGGGCGATCTGGCGGTCGGCGAAGCCGGCCTCCTTGGCTTGGCGAAGCAGGTCGGTGCCGACGGACTTACCGGCGGCCTTGAGGGCGAGCTCGAGGTCGACGATGCCGCGCAGCTGGCGCAGGAACCACGGGTCGATCTTGGAGAGGTCGAAGATCTCCTTCTCGGTCAGGCCGGCGAGCATCGCGTAGCGGACGAAGAACGGACGTTCCGGATTCGGGCGGGCGAGGCGCGCGCGGATCTCCGTGAGGTCCGTGAAGGCGGCGTCGCCGAACTTGCCGCCGCAGCCGAAACCCCAGGCGCCGATCTCGAGGGAACGGAGGGCCTTCTGGAAGGATTCCTTGAACGTGCGGCCGATGGCCATCGCCTCGCCGACGGACTTCATCGCGGAGGTGAGGGTCGTGTCGGCGCCGACGAACTTCTCGAACGTGAAGCGCGGGATCTTCGTGACGACGTAGTCGATGGTCGGCTCGAAGCAGGCCGGCGTGGACTTCGTGATGTCATTCTGCAGCTCGTCGAGCGAGTAGCCCACGGCGAGCTTGGCGGCGATCTTCGCGATCGGGAAGCCGGTGGCCTTGGAGGCGAGGGCGGACGAACGCGACACGCGCGGGTTCATCTCGATGACGATCATGCGGCCGTTGGCCGGGTTGACGGAGAACTGGATGTTCGAACCGCCGGTCTCGACGCCGACGGCGCGGATGACGGCGAACGAGGCGTCGCGCATCAGCTGGTATTCCTTGTCGGTCAGCGTGAGGGCGGGGGCGACGGTGATGGAGTCGCCGGTGTGGACGCCCATCGGGTCGAAGTTCTCGATCGAGCAGATGATGACGCACTGGTCCTTGTGGTCGCGCATCACTTCCATCTCGTACTCCTTCCAGCCCAGGAGGCATTCCTCGATGAGGACCTCATGGACCGGGGAAGCGTCGAGGCCGGCCTGCGCCATGCGTTCGAATTCTTCCTTATTGTAGGCGATGCCGCCGCCGGTGCCGCCCAGCGTGTAGGAAGGGCGGATGATGACCGGGAATTCGCCGCCGATGAGGGCGATGGTCTCGCGCGCGGCCTCGAGGGACTTCACGACGCGGGAGCGCGGGACATCGAGGCCGATCTCGAGCATCAGCTTCTTGAAGATCTCGCGGTCTTCGCCGCGCTCGATCGCGTCTTCCTTCGCGCCGATGAGTTCGACGCCGTACTTCTTGAGCACGCCGGTGCGCGCGAGCTTGAGGGAAAGATTGAGGGCCGTCTGGCCGCCGAGCGTCGGGAGGAGCGCGTCGGGCTTCTCCTTGGCGATGATGCGTTCCACGGATTCGACCGTGAGGGGTTCCACGTAGGTGACGTCCGCCGTCTCGGGGTCCGTCATGATCGTGGCCGGGTTGGAGTTCACCAGGATGACGCGGTAGCCCTCTTCGCGCAGCGCCTTACAGGCCTGGGTGCCGGAATAATCGAATTCGCAGGCTTGGCCGATGATGATCGGTCCCGAGCCGATGATGAGGATTGAGCGGATATCGGTCCTCTTAGGCATAGTGTTCCGCGGACTGTCAGCGACCGTCGGAAGGTTGGTCAAGTGGGGACTTCTAACAATTGCGGGCGCGCCACGGGAAGGCGCTTGCAGGGTCGTCCCGGGCGGGCATTCATCGGGGCGTGGACATCATCAGGATAGCTGGCATCAAGTCCTTCGGACATCACGGAGCCCTGCCCGAGGAGAAGCGTCTCGGCCAGCGGTTCACCGTCTCCGTGGACCTTGAGGTCGACACCCGTCCGGCGGCCGCCGCCGACGACCTGAAGCTGACCGTCGATTACGCCAAGGTCATCCGGACGGTGGAAGCCCAGCTGACCGGCCAGCCGGTCTACCTGATCGAGACCCTCGCACAGCAGATTGCAGCGCGTATTCTGGGCACTTTCGAAGTGGTCAAGGCCGTGACGGTCGAAGTCACCAAACCCTTCGCCCCCGTGGCCGCCGAGTTCGACGCCATTTCGGTGAAGATCCGTCGCGAGCGGGCGTGAAGGGCGCCCCCCGGCAGTTCATCCTCGGCCTAGGCAGCAACCTCGGCGACCGCGCCGATATCCTCGGCCAAGCCATCGGGCTACTGGGCAACCTGCCTGAAACCCGTATTATAGCCATTTCTGAGGCCGTGGACTCAGATCCGATGGGGTATACCGACCAGCCAAACTTCTTAAATCTCTGCTTAGCAATTACTTGTGTCTTTAATCCCGATGAGCTCCTAGCCGAGACCCTTAAAATCGAGAGACAGCTCGGGCGCGAACGGACCGCCAACCGTAACGGTCCCCGAACCTTGGATATCGACCTGCTCTTCTATGAAGGGGGCGCTTGGGAGAGCCCGACGGTATCCCTCCCCCACCCTAGGTGGTCTTCCCGAAGCTTTGTCGTGATCCCCCTAGGGAATCTACTCCAGGCCCCCGCCCTCGCCAAGGTCCCTGCCTGGGTTTCGCTCGCCACGGAGGTCCGGTCCCTGCCCGTCGGAGGCCAAGGCCTCCGCGCATGGCAAGGCCCGACCCCCTGGAGCAAGACTCCCTGACCCCCGACCGGTTCGGACACTGTCCGGCGCTCTGGCTCGCCCTTCCCCTCCTGCTAGGCTGCTCCATCGATGCGGCCGCAAGAGTTTCCCCCGGCCCCTGGCTGCTGGTCGGCGCGCTCGCGGGCGCAGTCGGTTGGCTCACCCGCCGCCGGGCGATCCTCGCCGGAGTCGCGATCGCGATCGCCGGCACGACGATCGGTGCGGCCTGGCACCAGCTGCGCATGCCGCCGCAAGGACCCGTCGCCGTCCGCCGCCCGTTCGTCGAACTGCCGATCCTCGTCGAACGTGCCTCGCCGCGCAAAGACGGCGAAGGCTGGACGGGGCTCGGCTGGATCACCGATCGTGACGGCGGATATTTCCGTCGCCGCGTCGCCCTGTCGGCGCACGGAGGATGTCCTGCCGAGGGCGTCGAACTCATGATGGCCGGCGGGCTGGCGGCCATCGCCGCCGACGCCGACGGCTACGACGCCTGGCTTCGCTCCCAAGGTGCGACGCTCAAGCTGCGCGGCGGTCGCGTGCTCGGCGAACTCGCGCCGCCTTCGCGCTTCGCGCTCTGGCGACAAGCGCAGCTCGGACGACTGGAGCGATGGCTGCGGACGCTCCCATGGGAAGATCCGGAAGGGGGCGCGATGCTGGCGGCGACCATGCTGGGACGGACGGCGCTGCTGCCGGCCGACGCCAAGGAGGCTTTCATGACGACCGGCACGCTGCATCTCTTCGCGATCAGCGGGCTGCACATCGCCGGCATGGCGGCGGCCTTGCTCTGGCTGGCCAAGCGGGCGCGCCTCCCGGAACTTCCATCGGGCGTGGTCATCCTCGGCCTGCTCTGGCTCTACGTGCAGGTGACCGGCGCTTCGCCTTCGTCGGTCCGCGCCTGGATCATGGCGGCCTTTCTCTGGGGGGGCCGCGCGAGCGAACGGGACACGCCCGCGCTGCAATCGCTCGCGCTCGCCTGCGCCGTCACGTTGATCCTCTCGCCCGAAGCCTGCACGGATGCCGGCTTCCAGCTGAGCTATGCCGCCGTCCTCGGTATCATCACGGCCGGCGGACCGGCGGCGAACCTCTGCGCGCGACCGACGGAGGAAGAACGCCTGACGCCGGCCGAAGCGCAGACGCCGATACAGAAACTTCGGTGGCGGGTACGGAAGTTCCTGCTCGGCGGCCTGTGTGTTTCACTTGCAGCCACGTTTGCGGGCACGCCGCTTACGCTCGGGCTCTTCGGCGCAGCGAGCTGGGGCGGCGTGTTCGTGAACCTCGTGCTGGTGCCGCTCTCGGAGATCCCCCTGATGCTCGGGATGGCTTCGGTCGCCTGTAGCGTGACCGATGGGCTGGCCTGGCCCGCGGCTTGGATCAACGGCCTCGCGGCGGCGTTGCTCCATGTGATGACTGGGATCGCGCAGGCGTGTGCGGTCGTGCCGACGATGAACCTCCGGCTCGAGTTGCCTTATCGCTGGCTCGGGCCGGCCGGCGGCGCGCTCGTCGCGCTCGCCTTCCTTTCTCAAGCGCAGCGCAAGAGCCTCGTTCGCCTGCTCGGGGTTCCCGCCCTGGCTTTGGCGGGCTGGTTGCTGTTCGTCTTTCTTCTGCGCACCCTATCCTGAACTTGCCAGCCTCGGGCCGGCGGGAAAAGTGCAGGGATGTCCCCGTCTTCACTTCGTTCGCTCGTCGCGTTCGCCCTGACCGCGCTCTCCGCCTCCGCCGCCCCGCAGGAATGGTCCGGCATCTATCCCGAACTCGCCTATTTCAACAACGAGGGCGAGTGCGGCACCGGCGCCGTCGTGCCGTGGGCCGACCGGCTCTGGGTCATCACCTACGGCCCGCACCTGCCCTACGGATCGAGCGACAAGCTCTATGAATTCACCGCCGACCTGACGCAGACCATCCGACCGGAGAGCGTCGGCGGCACGCCGGCGAACCGCATGATCCACAAGGAATCGAACCAGCTGATCATCGGTCCCTACTTCATCGGCGCGAACCGCGACGTGCGCGTCATCCCGCCGAAGCTCATGCCTGGTCGCCTCACCGGCAACGCCCGCCATCTCACGGATCCGGCGAACAAAATCTACTATGCCACGATGGAAGACGGCCTCTACGAGGTCGACGTCCGCACGCTCGCGGTCAAAGGCCTCATCAAAGAGATCAAGAACGTCCCCAAGCCCGGCCAGACGGCGGAGGTCAGCCCCGCGACGATCACCTCGACGCTGCCGGGCTATCACGGCAAGGGTCTCTACTCCGGCCAGGGACTCGTCATCCTCGCGAACAACGGCGAGCAGGGCCCGAAGGCGCTCGTCGATCCGACGATCACGAGCGGCGGGCTTGGCTCGTTCAACGGCGAGGGTAACTGGAAGCTTATCCGCCGCAATCAGTTCACCGAAGTCACGGGCCCCGGCGGACTTGAGGGCAACGCCGATCCCGCGAAGGACCCGCTCTGGACGATCGGCTGGGACTTCCGCTCGCTGATCCTCATGGTGATGGAAGACGGGAAGTGGACGAGCTACCGCCTGCCGAAGGGCAGCCACTCCTACGACGGCGCGCATGGCTGGAACACGGAGTGGCCGCGCATCCGCGACATCGGCGAGGAAGGCACGCGCCTGATGACGATGCACGGCCTCTTCTGGAAATTCCCCGCGGATTTCTCGTCGAAGCACTCGGCCGGCATCACGCCGCGCTCCGCCTACCTCAAGGTCATCGGCGACTTCACCCGCTGGCAGGACCGTCTCGTCTTCGGCTGCGACGACACCGCCAAGTCCGAATTCCTCAACAAACGCCCCGCCAAGGGCGCGCTCGCCGGCCCTGGCCAGTCCCAATCCAATCTCTGGTTCACGTCGCTCGACACGCCCGACAAGCTAGGCCCCGCGATCGGCCGCGGCAGCGTCTGGGTCGACGAACCCGTCAAAGCGGGCGTCCCCTCCGACCCCTTCCTGCTCGCCGGCTTCGCCAAGCGCGCCGTCTTTCTCTCGCATGACGGCGCGGCGGCGGCGACCTTCACCCTCGAGGTCGACGTCAAGGGCAACGGCCAGTGGAAGACCTTGTGCACCGTGCCGATGAAGGCCGATGACCTGTCGGCCTGGGTGGAGATCACCGCGGACGAACCCGGCGTCTGGATCCGCGCGAAGGCAGACCGTGACATCGCGAAGGCGAGCGCCACCTTCCAATACGCCGCGAATGACGGACGCGCGTCCGAACGTGGCACGCTTTTCAAGGCGATCAGCAAGGCCGGCGACGTGACCTCGCAAGGCTCCTTCCTGCTCACGCGGGGAGCCAACCTGCGCACGCTCGCGGTGCTCAACGCAGAGATCACGCCCGCCAAGACCACCCTCGGCGAAGCCTACGAACTGTCCGCCGACCTCAAGCTCACGAAGATGGCCGACCAGAAGGGCGTGGATTTCTTCAAGCGTAACACCTTGATCCCGGAGGGCATCGTCACGGCCGACGAGGCCTCGGTCATCTTCGAGGAGAGCGGCGTCCGCTGGCGCCTCCCGCGTTCGGCTTCGCCGGCGCAGGACGGCCTGCTCGCGCGCAGCGCGCTCCGCAAGGCGCGTGAAGTGTGCACCGAGCGCGACCTTCTCCAGGCGCATGGCACGTTCTATGAGCTGCCGGCGCTCAACGCCAAGGGCGCGATCCGCATGCGCCCGATCGCGACCAGCGACGTCGCCGTCCATGACTACTGCTCCTACCGCGGGCTGCTCGTGCTCAGCGGCATCTCGCCGGAAGCCGCGAAGGACGACCGCCACATCGTCCGTTCCGAAGACGGCAAGGCCGCCGTGTGGGTCGGCGCCGCCGACGACCTCTGGCAGCTGGGCAAGCCGCGCGGACACGGCGGCCCCTGGCTCAACACCACCGTGCAGAAGGGCGCGCCTTCCGACCCCTACCTCATGACGGGCTACGACAAGAAGACGCTCAAGCTCACCAACCA
>RFRI01000410.1 GCA_009924535.1 Verrucomicrobiota bacterium | reverse complement strand
CGCCGCGCCGCCATCGCCGAGAAGGAAGGTCGCGAATACGCTCCCGCCCCGAAGCCGATGGATCGCCCCCGCGGCGACCGTCCGGACCGTGGCGAGCGCCGTCCCTTCCGCGAACGCGGCGGTGACAGCGAAGGCGGCCAGGGCTAATCCCGGCTGACTTCACCGAACAAGGCCCCGGCTCAACCCGGGGCCTTTTTTGTGCCCGCTTACTTAGCCGTCGGCTCGGCCGTCACGCGCTCGAACCAGGAGCGGGCGGCTTGGCCGGCGGCGCCATCGCGCAAGGGCCAACGGTCGTTGTGCGGGTGCTTCACGAAGTCGTTCGGGAATGTTCCGAACAGAGCGGCCATGTCGACCGTGAGGTAGTCGACGTTCGTCGGGGCGACGGACGCGATGAACTTCTTGGTCTCCTCCCCGGCCTGGCTGACGAGCAGCGGGCGGCCGGCGAGGCGGCGCAGGCGGACGGACGCTTCCGCGCGGTAACGCGCCAGCGGCGAGCCCCAGGCGTGCCCCTTCCACTCCAGCATCCCGTCGAAATGATCGTGGGCCCAGAGTCCGCACCAGAGCTTCGCGATTTCGTCGTCATGCAGGCCGAGAAAGGAGACGCCGATGGCTCCACGGGAAAATCCGCAGAGGACAACCTTCTTGGGGTCTCCGCCGAACTCCGCGCAGATCCGCGGGAGGTTCGTCTTGGCGTAGCCGACGGTGGCGTCGATATCGCCCCACCAGGTGATCTCATTCTTCTGATGGTCCTTGGCGACGTAAGGTAGGACGACCCAGATGGCTTTGCCTCGCGCGAGGCCGTAGCCGAGGGCGGCGCCTTCGACTTCGCCGGTCGAGCCAGAGGTGGGGAAGTAGTTGCCGGTATATTCGGCGATGACCGGCCAGCTCTTGCCGCGGGCCTTCCAGTCCGGCGTCCAGTCGTCCGGCAGGGCGATGAGGTGGTGTACCTTGCTGCCGGCGTATTCCGGCGTGATTACGGCGGCCCGCTTGCCTGGCTGAGGGGTGCCTGCCGTCAGGGGCGGGAGCGTGAGGTCAGCGGCGTCGAGCGCTTTCGCCAAGGTCAGCAGGAGCAGGGCGAGGCGCATGGCGGAGTCAGCCGAGCTTGTTGTCGACGACCTGGGTGCGCGTCCAGAGGTCGTGCCACGAACGCTTGTCGCGGCGGAAGAGCGGCACGTGGAAGTTCACGATGCCGACCAGCATGAAAAGCGGATTCGGCAGCGTGAAGAAAGCGGCCTTCCAGGCGGAGCGCAGGAGCGAGGCGAGGAAGCCGGGCGGCTCGGCGTCCGGCAGGCTGATGGTGCGCAGATTGAAGATCCTCTTGCCGAGCGTGCGTCCGGCGAGGAGCCATTCCTGCAGGGCGAGCGCGAGCAGCATGGTCACGAAGCTCACGTTACCTTGGAACGAATACCAGGTGAGGAAGGCCTCGCCGTCGGGGCTCTTCTCGTCGACAAGCTTGCTGGTCATCGCCTTCAGGTTGTCGAGGTCGCGCGGGTTGCCCGACGTGACCGCCTTGACGTATTGCTCGGCGAAGCGGTGGGTCCAGGCGTCGGCCTTCTGCCGGGCGGCGAGTTCGTCCGGTCCGGCGAGGAGACCTGCCAGCGCCCAACCCAGGAACATGAGCGGGATGCTATCCGCCAGGCAGGCGAAGGT
>RFRI01000409.1 GCA_009924535.1 Verrucomicrobiota bacterium | reverse complement strand
CGGCGGTAGCCGCCGTCCATCGTGATGACCGCCTTCGACTTCGCGTCGTTGACGCGGTCGCGGATGGATTCGGCCGAGAAGCCGCCGAAGACGACCGAGTGGACGATGCCGAGGCGGGCGCAGGCCAGGACGGCCATCGCGAGCTCGGGGACCATCGGCATATAGATCGCGACCGTGTCGCCGCGCTGGAGGCCCATGCCTTTGAGCACGTTCGAAAAGCGGCTGACTTCGGAGAGCAGCTGACGGTAGGTGATGCGGCGGACCTCGACGGCCTTGCCGTCGGCAGTGGGCTCGCCTTCGTAGACGATCGCGACCTTATCGCCGAGACCCTTGGCGACCTGCGCGTCGAGGCAGTTGTAGGCGACGTTGGTCTTGCCGTCCACGAACCAGCGGAAGAACGGCTTCTTGGATTCGTCGACCACCTTGGTCCACGGCTGGAACCAGGTCAGCTCCTTCGCTTCATCGGCCCAGAAACCATCCGGGTCCTGGATCGACCGGTTGTAGAGGGCGGTGTAACCATCCATGCCCTTGACGCGGGCTTTGGCGACGAACGCGGCGCTGGGCGGGAAGATTTGCTCGTTGGAGCCGAAGCCTTCGGCGCTGGCCTTCTTGACGTCGTCGATCTCTTCGTTGGCGTCGGAGTTCTGGGGGGTGTTGGCCATGTTATTTACGTTTGGAGCGAAGGATGAGGTAGATGGAAAAAGCGACGAGGATGGCGAGCGTCAGGACCAGCCAGGGGGTGTCGGTGATATCAGGGTCGATCTCGGCGAATTGCAAGGGGAGTGCCATCGGGCAGTGGGGTGGGGAATATGAACCCAACGGGTTGCCGGAGGGCAACCAAAACGCAGGGTCTGTGAGTAGTTTGACCCCTCCCGTGGGGGTTTGTTGCCTATAGCTCGGCCAGCAATTCCGCGAACCCGTCGACCACGCGGACACCCAGGCCTTCGAGGCGGGGGCGGTGTTGATGGCCGTGGGCGGTCAGCACGCAGTCGACGCCCATCGCCGCTGCGGCTTCGGCGTCGTGGTCCGTGTCGCCGAAGTACAGGACATCGTCGGGGTGGAGACCCAAGTCGGATAGGTGCACACGGGCGCGCGCTTCCTTGCTGCCGGCGTGGATATCGTCCCCGCCGCACATCTTGATGAAATGCCGGTCGAGTCGGTAATGCCCTAGCGTGGCGACGAGCAGGTTGCGCTCGTAGGCCGAGAGCACCGAGTGCGTGAGCCCGGCCGCGGTGAGACCGTCTATCACCGTCTCCGCGTGCGGATGCAGGTGGCATTCCGCTTTACGTTCCTCGTAGGCGGAGACGAAGCGATGGGACATCGTGCGGAAGGACGACTCGTCGGGCGTGAGGCCGAGGGACTGGTAGACCTTGATGACCGGGAACTGGAAGATTTCGCGGTAGCGCACTGGGTCGACGAGCGGGTGACCGTCTTCCTTCAATAGCTGGTTCAGTGATTCGCAGCAGAGCCACGTGTCGTCGAGGAGCGTGCCGTTCCAATCCCAGACGGCGTGACGATAGTCGGTAAGCTTCTTACGCATGGGCGGGAGTCAGGGAGAAAGCCTCGATGGCCACGCCTTGGCAACAGTGGGCAAGGTCGGGAGGGCGGCCATCGACGTCGAAGCCGTCCCAGCGCAGGGGTAGGTCGCTCCA
>RFRI01000408.1 GCA_009924535.1 Verrucomicrobiota bacterium | reverse complement strand
GGCGAAGAGGCTGGAAGGGCCGGAAGCCGCGAAAGCGGAGGCCGAACCGAGGGCGAGGAGACAGACGTAGGGTAGGTGCTTCATAGGGTATGGGGTACAGATTAATAAACACCCATAAGCCCCTATTGTTCCAGTATAATCTCCATGCTGCCTGGCTCGATAGAAAGGCCTATGACATGCCTAAGCCGGATTAGGTTCGTAGGGCACGATGCTCGACGGCACCTTGGCGGCATGCTCGGAGCCATCGCCGGCGACATCATCGGATCGGTCCACGAATTCAGCCGCAACAGCGATGCGTCGTTCCCGCTGTTCGTGGAACGCTCCTGCCCCACCGACGACTCGTTGCTTACCTGGGCCGTCGCGGAATCGATCCTCCGGGGCGAACGCAACTACAAGCCGCGCCTCGTCGGGATGATCGGCTACTACGAGAAGCACGGCCACGACGCGCCGCTCAGCGCCGCCTTCGGCTCAGGCTTCAGCGGCTGGGTCTACGGCGGCGCGCGCGGCGAACGGGAGTCTTACGGCAACGGCTCGGCCATGCGCGTCTCGCCCGTGGCGTGGGCCTTCGACGACCTTGAGACCGCGCTCGAGCACGCGACGCTGAGCGCCCGTCCCTCGCACGCGCATCCGGAAGGCATCAAGGGAGCCCAAGCCGTCGCCGCGGCGATCTGGACCGCGCGCAAGACTCGCAACCCCGCCGCCGTCCGGGCTGTCGCCGAAAACTTCTACGGTCCCCTGCCTGACCTCGAGGTCATCCGGCAGACCCATACCTACAACGAGACCTGCCAAGGCTGCGTGCCGGAATGCCTGGCCATCGCCGTCGGCACGGGAGACTTCGAGTCCGCGGTCCGCTTCGCCGCCTCCGTGCGGGGCGACGCCGACACCTTGGCCGCCATCACCGGATCCATCAGCCAAGCCCTCTGGGGGGTCCCCCAGGCCATCCGGGAGCAATCCTTGGCCATCGCCGCCCGGTGCTACCCCGGACTGGAGCGGACCGTGGCCGAATTCGAGGCCCGGTTCGGCGGATATTGAGCTTTATATGGCCTTTTGGCCTGTCGGCTTGACAGTGAACAAGTTTTCATAGAACATGCGTTCACTATGGAAGAACTGACCAAGAAACAGCGGGCCATCCTCGACTACATGAAGGCCCACGTGTCCGAGCACTCCTACTGGCCGAGCATCCGCGACATCCAGGCCAAGTTCCGCTTTGCGTCCACCAACGCCGTCTTCGGCCACCTCCAAGCCCTCGAGCGCAAGGGCGTCCTCCAGCGCATCCCCGGCGCCGCCCGCGCCTACAAGATCGTCCCCGAAGTCCTCGGCGACACCTCCGAAACGGTCATCCGCTACGAAGGCCCCGGCGACGACGCCATCGCCTTCGAGAACGTGAAGTTCGCCGGCTCCATCGCCGCCGGCTTCCCCGACTACACCGAATCCTCAGGCGTCCTCGATTCGATGCAGGTCCCCCTCTCGCCCAGCTCTCGTCGTCGTGCTCCCGAATCCTTCGCCCTCCGCGTCCGCGGCGACTCGATGATCGATGCCGACATCAACGACGGCGATACGGTCATCGTCGAACCGGGCACCCCGAAGCATGGCGACATCGTCGCCGCGCTCATCGACGGCGAGACGACCCTCAAGCGCCTCATCAAGCAGGGCTCGAAGGTCTACCTCAAGGCCGAGAAC
>RFRI01000407.1 GCA_009924535.1 Verrucomicrobiota bacterium | reverse complement strand
GCGGCGTTGCTGAAAATCGTATCGCCGCCGAAATCGGGCAGTTGTTGGGCGAAAAGCGCCGTGAAGGCCGGGGCGTCCGGACGGAAGCCGCCATCCGCATGCTGGCTCATGCCGATGACATTCGGTAGCTCGACCCACTGGAAGGCGTCGATGTAGACGCCGAGATACCAGCGCTCGACCTCGGCCGGATCGACGCCGGCGGTCAGGCAGAATGAACCGATGACCATCAGTCGCTGGATGTGGTGCGCGTAGGCGGTGTCGAGCGACTGCCCGACGGAATGCCGCAGGCAGTTCATCTTCACCTTGCCGGTCCAGAACCACGACGGCAGCGAAAGCGTATGCCCCAGACCGTTGGCCTCGGCGTAACCGGGCATCTTGGCCCAGTAGACCCCGCGGATGTATTCGCGCCAGCCGATGATCTGCCGGACGAATCCCTCGGTCGCAGCCAAAGGATAGCGCTTCGGGTCGTCGGCATGGGCGTCGGCCGCAGCCTGGGCGACCTCCATCGGCGACAGGAGCTTGACGTTGAGCGCGAAAGACAGACGCGAGTGGAAGAGCCGATCCGAGGACGTGTGCATCGCGTCTTCGTAATCTCCGAAATCTGGCAGGCCCCGCGCGATGAAGGCGTCCAGCTGGGCTAGCGCCTCCTTGCGGTCGCGCGGCCAAGGAAATTCCTTTTCACAGGGCGAACCCATCGTCTTGACGCCGGCGGCCTGGATCTCCGCCCAGATGGCGGAGTGATCATGGGCCAAGTCCCAGGACTTGGGCGGAGGGGGCGTGCCCTTCCACGGCTTCCGGTTCTCCTTGTCGTAGTTCCATTCTCCACCGGCAGGCGTACCATCCTCGTCCATCAGCAAGCGCGTGCTCACGCGCATGCGGCGATAATAGGATTCCATCAGCCAGCGCTTGGCATCCTTCTTGAAATGAGCGGCCACTCCGCCACGGCCGTCGAGGAAGTGTTCGGAGCTGACGCAGACCGCGGTCAGGCCGCAACCCTGGGCGAAAGCGCGGAGGTCCTGGTCGAGCCGATATTCGTCAGGCTCTTGGTATTCGAAGCGCGTGGCCTTCGTCGCTCCGAACACCTGCCTCAGGTTCTCGGCGAAGTTCTGGCGATTGTCCTTGTCGCCTAAGCGGAAGTACCGGACCTGGTGACCTTGCTTGGTCAGGAACTCGGCCATCCGACGCATCCCCGCGAAGATCGCGATCACCTTCTGGGCGTGATGCACCACGTAGTCCGTCTCGGACCGTACTTCCATGAACACGTACGTCACCGAGGCGTCCTTCTTGCCGAACCAGGAATGCTGCGGGTTCAGCTGATCGCCGAGGATGAGACGGACGGTGGAGGGCACCCCCGTAAGGGAGGAAGAACTCGAGGAATGGCAAACGAGGCCTTGAGGTAGGGGCGGCACCACGTGCTGGCCTCGGAATCAGGGTGCAATCCTCGGGTCCGATTTGCGCTACGGGCCGAGTCCGACTCCTTCGGCGCATGCGTGGAGTCAAGAAAGTCGACTTGCCGACCAAGGTCTGTCCGACCTGCCAACGGCCGTTCAGCTGGCGCAAGAAATGGGAGCGCTGCTGGGACGAAGTCCGCTTCTGCAGTGATGCCTGCCGACGCGACACCCCGCGTGGCCAGGCACCCAAAAGCCCGGGGTCGCCGGGCTGATTACAAGATCTCGGTCG
>RFRI01000406.1 GCA_009924535.1 Verrucomicrobiota bacterium | reverse complement strand
GGCTTCGTTGGGGTCGAGGGTGACCTTGCCGTCCTTGTCCACGGCGGCGTCAGGCGGCAGCATCTTGCCTTCGCGCTTCAGTACCTGGACGCGGCCCATGGCGATGACGGAGGTCGCCCAGTCGATCACGATCGGGAAGCCGACGGCATCGGTGGTGGGGAAGCCCCACGAGTGCGGGTTGGTACCGAGGGTCGGGTGCTTGCCTTGGAAGGGGACGACTTCGGCGAGCGTCGCGGTGCAATTCGTATAAGCGATATAACCGCGCTTGGCGGCTTCCATCACGTAGCCACCGCCCCAGAGGTAGTGGAAGGCGTTGTCGACCGAGACCGTGCCCACTCCGTACTTGTCGGCGAGTTCGATGCAGCGGTTGATGGCGTCGACGGCGACGGCCTGGCCGAGCTTCTGGTGGGCGTCCCAGACTTCGGCGGCTTCGAAGCGCGTGGCCTTCTTCGTGACGGTGGCGTTGGGCGTGCAGCCCGGGACCTTGGCGCCGGAGCCGAAGAGTTCGTCGAGGTGCAGCGCCTTGAGGGCGTTGTGCGTGCGGATGCCGTGGTGCGTGGCCATGCTGGCCATCTGGGCGGCCTGGGCCGATTCCTTGGCGCCGAAGCCGCGCTTGACGTAGGCGGCGGTGACGAGCGCCTCGTGGGCGGCGCGGGGGACGACGTAAAATACTTCGCTCATGGGTAAGGTATCGAGTGGGGAGATTAGACGACCTTCTTCACCGGGACTTCCGGGTTGATCTGGGCGAGCGGTTTTTCGCCGTGCATCGCGCGGATGAGGTTCGTGACGGCGGCGACGGCCTGGCGCTGGACGCTCTCGGCGGTGCGGGAACCGATGTGGGGCGTGACGACGCAATTCGGGAGCTTGGTGAGGGGGTGGTCGGCGCGCGGCGGCTCTTCGTCGAGCACGTCAGTGCCGTAGCCGCCCACCTGGCCGGACTTGAGCGCGGCCGCGATGTCGTCGGTGTGGACGATCTCGCCGCGGGCGCAGTTGAGGATGAGCACGCCCTTCTTCATCTTGGCGATGTTCTCGGCCCGGATCAGGTCGCGCGTCTCGGGGGTGAGGTTGGTGTGGAGCGAGAGGTAGTCGGAGGCCGCGAAGACTTCGTCCATCGTGGCGGCGCGCTTGACGTCGTACTGGGCGGCGAACTTATCGTCCCAATAGAGGTCGAAGCCGACGACCTTCATGCCGAAGGCGCGGGCGCGGATGGCGACTTCCTTGCCGATGCGGCCCATGCCGATGATGCCGATGGTCTTGTCGAGCAGCTCATGGCCGGTCTTGCGCTTCCAGCCGCCGGAGCGGGTGGAGTCGGTGTGGAAGTAGAAGTTCTTCTCCAGGGCGAGGAGGAGAAGGAAGGTGTGCTCGGCGACCGTGGTGTGGTTGACGCCCGGGGTGAAGAGCAGGGGGATGCCCTTGGCGGTGAGGGTCTTCACGTCGATCTTGTCGACGCCGATGCCGTACTTCGAGACGACCTTGAGGCGGGGGAGGGCCTTCTCGATGACCGCGGCGGTGATCAGGTCGTCGCCGCAGATGTAGCCGTCGAACTCGCCCATCAGCGCGAGCGTGTCGGCTTCGTTGAGCGGACCGCGGGCGGTGACGACTTCCCAGCCCGTTTCGGCCAGCAACTTGTGGTGCTCGCCAGGGGTGTCTTGGAAGGAGGTGGTTGTGAGGAGGATACGC
>RFRI01000405.1 GCA_009924535.1 Verrucomicrobiota bacterium | reverse complement strand
TCACCATGCCAGCAGTTCCCCTAAAGCTGAGGGGCGCATCGCCGGCTTAAGCCTTGGCGATGATGCCCCTCAGCTCCTCCATAGCCGCGCTGCCGGCATCAATCGCCATTCCGCTGGCATCCTTGACGGCGCTATGCTGGGCATAGTCCTCAAAGACTTGCTTCTTCTGTTCGACCAACAGCACGAGGGCCTCATCGACCGTCCCCTTGGCGATGAGGCGGTGGGCGTTCACCTTACGGGTCTGGCCCATCCGTCGTACGCGCGCGATCGCCTGCTTCTCGGTCGAAGGTTTAAACTGGGGCTCCATCAGAATCACGACCTGAGCGCACTGGAGATTGATACCCACGCCGCCGGCTTCAATCTGTAGGGCGAGCACCCCGAAGCCTTCCTTGGCCGCAAACCGATCGAGCACGAGCTGACGTTCTTCCGCGCTGATTGAACCATGAATCTGCGGACATCCCCCGACCACGGTACTGACGTCATCCAGGACCTGACGGAAGAATGAGAACACGGCAATCTTACGTCCGTCTTCCTTGTACCCCTCGAGCAGCTCCCGCAGTCGGTCAAACTTGGCCGACTGCTGACCACCGCCGCCAATCGTCGCCGCCAACCGCTTGTTCATCAGATTATCCGGGCAAATCCGGTAAGCCTCAATATCCGCCGGTTCGAGCGGGATCACCTCATCGGTCTCGGTCAGGTCAGGGAGTTCCGTCAGAACGTCCGCCTGCGTCCGACGTAGATATACCGGCGCGAGCTGGGTCCGGACCTCCGCCGGCGCCGGGCGCACCTGCTTCAGGAGCGAAGCCACCTCCGCGCTGACCTTCGGTTGGACGGTCTTGATGAGGAACTGAAGTTCGCTCAGGCGATTCTCGAGTGCCGTACCGGACATGAAGACGAGAAACTCCGTTAGCCCGCTAAGCCGGACGACCGACTGCGTGCGCTGGGCTTCGGGATTTTTGACCGAGTGGGCTTCATCGACAGCCAACAGGTCAATCGCCGTGATCTGATCCACCAATCGTCCGAGGGTCGTGTAGGTCGTGATGGCCACCCCGCCCTCCCGTTGCCACTGCTCCAGCTCGTCATCCCGATCGCCACCATGGACCACGATCGGATTGAGCTTGGTGTGTTTCTTCACCTCGCGCTCCCAGTTGATCAGCACGCTATTCGGGGCGACCACGAAGAAGTGCCTCTTTCCCTTGGCCGCCAAGTGGCACATCGCCGCCAGCACCTGGATCGTCTTGCCCAAGCCCATGTCGTCACCCAGCAGCACGCGCTTCTGGCAGATGATGTACTGGGTGCCGAACTGCTGGTAACGGCGCAGGTTCGCGGTCATGAGACTTAGGTCGACCTGCGTGGCCTCCACCGCATCGGCGATCTCGGCCGGCAGACCGCCCCGCATATCCGGGCCCGCCAACGCACCCTTCGCCAATACCTTCGGCGGCAAGACGCTCTCCAATAGCGCGATGAACGTCGCGGCATTCCCGGCGTAACGCTTCCACGTCTCCGCCAGATCCATCGTCAACCGTTCGGCGTAATCGGATAGATTACGGGCTTCGGTATTCACCCAACGAAACTCGGCGGCCAGATGACTGGTCGAGCGGGCTAGATCTGCCTGCGAACCCAAGGAAAAGAGATGATCACTCAGCCGAGTCTTGGCCCGGAGGGCCTGCAGCTGATCAC
>RFRI01000404.1 GCA_009924535.1 Verrucomicrobiota bacterium | reverse complement strand
AGCTGCTGACCTACGGCCTGGGCCGCGGGCTCGACTACTACGACGGCCCGGCGATCGATAAGATCACGGACTCGACGATGAAAGCGGGCAATCGCTTCTCTTCCCTCGTCCTGGGGGTGGTGATGAGCGACCCTTTCCGCCTCCGCCGGGGAACATCGCAGGTTGAATCGGGGTCTGAATCTCCTAAGAAGAAATAACCCCCGTCATGAAGACCGACCTCCTTCCCCGCCGCACCGTCCTGAAAGGGCTCGGCGCCGTCATGGCCCTGCCGTGGCTCGAGGCGATGGGCCTGCAGACCGGTTGGGCCGCCGGCAACACGCCCGCGAAGAACGCCGCGCCGAACCGCATGGCGTTCCTCTACGTCCCGAACGGCGTGAACATGGACGGCTGGCGCGTCGGCGCCGAAGGCGCGCTGCCTTCGAAGCTCCCGGCTATTCTCGCGCCGCTCAACAACGTCCGCACCGACTTCTCGATCCTCACGGGTCTCGCGGCCGACAAGGCCCGTTCCCACGGCGACGGTGGCGGCGACCACGCCCGCGCGATGTCCGCCTTCCTCACGGGCGCCCAGCCCCGCAAGACCGACGGCGCCAACATCCGCGCCGGCGTCTCGGCCGACCAGATGGCGGCCTCCCGGATCGGCGACCGCACGCGCCTCGCTTCCCTCGAGATCGGTACCGAAGCCAGCAAGCTCGCCGGTGGTTGCGACTCGGGCTACTCCTGCATCTACCAGTCCAACATCTCCTGGCGCTCGGCCACCCAGCCGATGCCGAAGGAAGTGAACCCGAAGCTGATCTTCGAACGCCTCTTCGGCGCGGGCTCCGACCTCGAACGCCAGCGCCGCGATGCCGCCCGTAAGTCCGTCCTCGACGCGGTCCGCGAAGACTTCCGCGAACTCAACGTCCGCCTCGGCGCCGACGACCAGCGCAAGCTCGACGAATATTTCACCGCGGTCCGCGAGATGGAACTGCGCATCGCGAAGTCCGGCACGGATGGCCAGTCCAAGCTCCCCGCCAACGCGATGGCCCCGAAGGGCATCCCGGAAAGCTACGCCGAACACCTCCGCTTGCTCGCCGACCTGATGGTCCTCGCCTTCCAGACCGACACCACCCGCGTCGCGACGTTCGTCCTGGCCAACGAAGGCAGCAACCGTTCGTACCCGTTCATCGGCGTCCGCGACGGCCACCATAGCATCTCCCACCACGGCCACGACCCGGTGAAGCTGTCGAAGATCCAAGACATCAATGTTTTCCACTCGACGCAGCTGGCTTACCTCCTTGAGCGCCTGAAGTCGGTGAAGGAAGGCGACGGCAATCTCCTCGATCACTCCATGATCGTCTACGGCTCCGGCAACGGCGACGGCGACCGTCATAACCATGACGACCTCCCGATCCTGCTCGCTGGCAAAGGCTGCGGCACGATCAAGCAGGGCCGACACATCGTCTATTCGAAGGAGACCCCGCTGAATAATCTCTGGGTCAGCATGCTCAACCGCATGGACATCCGCGACGTCCAGCTCGGCGACAGCACCGGCGAACTCAAGAAGCTGTCCTAAGGTAGGGCTGACCACCCTTGGTCAGCCGCCTCGGGTAGGGATGCGATGACATCGCATCCGCTGTCTCGAGGTAGGGACAGCACCACGTGCTGTCCTAGTTGCCTCTTTGTGTTCCCAACCGCCAACCGC
>RFRI01000403.1 GCA_009924535.1 Verrucomicrobiota bacterium | reverse complement strand
GCCGGCGCCGGCCTTGACGGCTTCCATGAGGAAGGTCGTCGTGAGCAGGAACGGCAGGTAGTGGCGCGACTCGCGGTCGATGACGGGGCGGTTGACCTCCATCTGGCCGAGCACGGTGAGGAAGGCCTCGAAGAGGCCGTCGATGGCGAGGAAGGCGTCCGGCAGGAGCACGCGACGGACGACCGAGCACGAGACGTCGCCTTCGTTCCACTGTTCGCCGGAGAGCGAGGCGGCCATGGCGAGGTGACCACGGAGGATCACGTGGAAGCCGTTGATGCGCTCGCAGGTGCGGGCGTTCATCTTGTGCGGCATGGCGGACGAACCGACCTGGCCGGGCAGGAAGCCTTCGCTGGCGAGCTCATGGCCGGCCATCAGGCGGAGGGTCTTGGCGAAGGAGGACGGACCGGAGGCGGCGGACAGCAGCGCGGCGACGACTTCCATGTCCATCGAACGCGGGTAGACCTGGCCGACGGCGCCGAGCGAATGCGGGATGCCGAGGTGCGCGAGTACGCGGCCTTCGAGCTGCGAGACCTTGGCGATGTCGCCGGAGAAGAGCGTGAGCTGGTCGAGCTGCGTGCCGACGGCGCCCTTGAGCCCGCGGGCGGCGAACGCGGCCAGCGTGGCGTCGACCTGCGCGATGCCGCGGAGGCATTCCTCGCCGAACATCGCCCAGCGCTTGCCGACGGTGGTGGGCTGCGCGGCGACGTTGTGCGTGCGGGCGGCGATCAAAACATCGCGGTCGGACTGCGCGCGACGGGCGAGCGCGGCGAGCGCGGCCACGCCCTTGGCGCGGACGAGCTGGAGCGAGCGGAAGACCTGGAGCTGCTCGACGGATTCGGTGAGGTCGCGGCTGGTCAGGCCCTTGTGGACATGCTGGTGGCCGGCGAGGGCGCAGAACTCGTCGATGCGCGCCTTGACGTCGTGTCGGGTCTCTTCCTCGCGCTTGCGGATGGACTCGAAGTCCACCTGGTCCTTGACCTTCTCATAGGCGGCGAGCGCCGCGGCGGGGATGTCGAGGCCGAGGTCGCGCTGGGCCTTCATGACCGCGATCCAATATTCGCGCTCGAGGACCACGCGGCCGCGGGTGGACCACACGGCCTTCATCGCCGGGGAGGCGTAGCGATCGGCGAGGACATTAGGGACGTTGTCGGATTCCATCGGTAGAAAAGGCTTTATATCAGGCGGAACGCTTCACGGCAAGCGCTCGAAGGAACAACGCGCGGACGGAAGATTCGTCCTCGCCGCGGTTGGAGGCGTCGAAGCAGTCGGCGCAGGCGAGCTGGAGGTCGACGAGTTCGGCGAGGGTGTAACGGGCCGCCGCCGGGGCGACCTTGTTGCTGATGTACCAGGCGTTCTGCGAGAAGAGGTTGGCGGAGGACTTGGCGGCGGAGCCGAAGGTCGGGCCGTGGCGGCCGCTGGCGGCTTCGAACTGGCCCTTGGGGAGGCCGGCGTCGCTGACCCGCTCCAGATCCTCGTCATCAGCGACCCCCGCCACGCAGTCGCACATGCCCTTTTTGACGCGGGCGTAGACCATGACTTCTTCGCCGCAATGGGCGGCGTCGCAGCGAAAGGCGCGGCCTGCGGGCCAGGCGTCGCGCAGAAAGGGCCAGGCGGCTTCGCGCCAGGCCGAGTCGGCGTCAACGATGGGCGCGGGCGCAAAGGCCATGCGCGCCACCAGAAAGCCCACGCCGCCAACAAGGGC
>RFRI01000402.1 GCA_009924535.1 Verrucomicrobiota bacterium | reverse complement strand
TCTCCTGCTGGCAGTAGAGGTGGTCGTGGCCCTGGAAGAAGACGCTGACCTTGTGCTTCACCATCAGCTGGTGGATCGGGAGCTCCCAGCCCGGGCGCTTCTCCTTGAAGGTGCCTTCGCCCTTCTTGCCCTGGCCGCCCCATTCGTAGAGGTCGGCTTCGTCGACCCCGCCGCGGCCGGAGCCGAGCACGTGGTGGGCGAAGACGAACTTGTGCTTCGCCTTGCTGGTCTCGAGGGTCTTCTTGAGCCAGTGATACTGGGCATCGCCGATGGTGATGCCCCACCAATCGCGGTTCTTCTTGTCCTCGCCCTTGCCGTTCTTGCCGCCGAAGCCGCTGTCGACGAGCGCCGGCGAGTGCCAGTAGTTGTCGAGCAGGACGAAGAGCGCGTCTCCCCAGGTCCAGGAAGTGTAGGTCTTCATCGGGCCGATCTCCTTGAACGGCTCCGTCGGGCCGGAATAGATGCCTTCGTTGCCGACGGTCGGGTAGAGCGCGTTGCGGGCCTTCTGGACGCCGACCGCGACATCGTGGCGTTCGTCCTTCTGCGCGAAGTTGAAGAGCGACCCCTGCTCGTGGTTGCCGTTCATCAGGAAGACCTGACCGACGGAGCCGACGAGGCCCAGGAACGGACGCTGCAGGAGGTAGGGGGTCTGGCAGTTGGCTTCGTTGATCGTGCGGACGCGTTCGATCGAGAAGTCGTCGCCGATGCAGATATGGAAGTCGGGCTTGTCGGCCGCGGCGGTGACGAGCGTGCGAGCGTAGAGATCCGGGTGGCTGGCCTGCGGACGCTCCGGGTGCGAGTCGCCTTGGATCGTGAAGACGAAGGACGAACCCGGGGCGCGCTGCGTGGCGAAGCGGGCTTCGGCGCGCTGGGTGTAGTTGCCGGCGCCGGGCTTGCGGTAATGCAGACGGTAGAAGTATTCCGTGTTCGGGGTCAGGCCATCGATGACGACTTCCGTGGCCTTGCCGGCCGGGAGCGGGGTCACCGTGGTCTTGCGGGTATACTTGCCCTTGGCCGTACCGATCTCGAGGAAGGCTTCCAGCGTGGAGGCCGGCACGAAGCTCGCCGTGATGGCCTTGTCGGTCGCGCGGCCGAAGATCAGCGAGAGTTTGGAGAATTCCGCGAGGGATTCCGGGAGCACGTATTCGCCCTGGAAAGCCGGGCCCCGGGCCTTGGAGGAATCATCGCCTCCGCCGCCGCCCTTGCCGCCTTTGCCGCCACCCTTCCCTTTCTTCTCCTGCGCCGAGGCGGACGGCAGAAGCGTCCAGCCGAAGGTCGCGGCCATGATGCCGATGAACTGACGGCGGACCACCTGGCCGAAGGCCGGTTGATAGAACGGGTTGGGTTTTCCGGACGAGGGGTCTTCGGCGAGGGGCATGAGGTGAGGTTATGAAAATGAAACGCCGAGGGTGAATGAAAAGTTGCTTTAGATATGGTACTAAATTTTCAGGAAAATGAGGGGCTTAATGGAGGGTTAAGGTTACGCGGCGCAAGGCGCGCCAACCTTAACCAGAGTATGGAGTATCGAGTATGGAGTATAGGGCGGCCGAGATGCAGGTGGGGATCTGCTGGCATGGTGAACGGCTGCGAAGCCAGGTAGGGCCGACCATCCTTGGTCGGCCGCGCGGTCGAGCAGGGATGCTCGACCCTACCCGAGGCAGGAGTGCACGATGAATCGTGCCCCTACCTGTTGAAGGTGGTGGCGGTT
>RFRI01000401.1 GCA_009924535.1 Verrucomicrobiota bacterium | reverse complement strand
GGTGACCTTGTAGGAGAGGGGCTTACCGGGCGTGAAGAAGTCGCCGTCCTGCGGGGCGAGGAAGCGGGCGACCGGGACGGTGTTGCCGACGACGACGGGCGTGGTGCGGGTCACGGAGCCGCCTTGGCCGTCGGAGACGGTGAGCTCGATATTGAAGTTGCCGGCAGTCTCGAGTGAGACGGTGAGCTCTTCGCCTTCGCCGAGCTTCTTATCGCCGGGCTGCAGTTTCCAGGAATAGCTGAGCTTGCCGCCGTCGAGGTCGCGCGAGCCCTTGGCGGAGAGCGTCGTCTTGAGCGGAGCCGGGCCGGCAGGAGTGGTCACGTTAAGTTTGGCGACCGGCTGGAGGTTGCCGCGGACGTAGGAGATCTTGAGCAGCGCGGAATCCGGGTTGGCACCCCAGGTTTCGCCGTAGTCGAGTAGGTACAAGCAGCCGTCGGGACCGAAAGTCGCGTCGACCGGGCGGCGGATGATCGTCGCGCCGTTGTCGATGAGGGCCTTCTGCTTCTTGCGCTGTTCGTCGGTGTTGGCGGTCACGAACATCGTCGGGGCGAAGGGTTCGAGTCCCTGCAGGTCGGAATTCGCGTCGAGGCGGGCCCACTTGATGAACGGTCGCTGCCAATCCCAGAAGAGCAGGGAGCGGTCGAAGTGCTTCGGGAAGCCGTTGGTCTTATCGTAGGATTCCTGCCAATAGAAGACCGGGCCGGCGCACGCGGTGCGACCACCTTCGCCGAGCTCCGGCCACTGTTCGGAGACCGCGTAAGGCCAGTAGATGAAAGCCGGGACAGCGGGCGGGAGCTCGACGAGGCCGGTGTTGTTGCGGCTCTTGTTGAGCGGGTGGGCCGGATCGAAGAGCGGGCCGACCTTCTCGGTAGCGTAGTCGTATTCGGCGTAAGGGAAGTTCTTGCCGACGAAGAGCGGGTAGCCGAAGTTGCCGGCCTTCTTGGCCTGGTTGATCTCGTCGTAGCCGCGCGAACCGCGCGGGCCGTCGACGCGCGCGTCCGGGCCGACCTCACCCCAGTAGACGTAGCCGGTCTTCTGGTCGATGTTCATGCGCCACGGATTGCGCGTGCCCATCGCGAAGATCTCGGGGCGGGTCTTCGGCGTGCCGGGCTTGAAGAGGTTGCCTTCGGGGATGCTGTACGTCGCGTCGGCGTTCACGCGGATACGGTTCACCTTGCCGACGAGGGTGTTGGTGTTGGCCGAGGTGCGCTGGCCGTCCCACGGTTCCTTGCCCAGGCGCTGGTCGAGCGGCGCGTAGCCCTTGCTGTCGCCGAACGGGCTGGTGTTGTCTCCGGCCGTGAAATACAGGCAGCCGTCCGGACCGAACTTGATCGTCGCGCCGTGGTGACAGCACTGCAGGCGCTGCTCTTCGTATTTGAGGATGACCTTCTCGCTACCGGCGACGAGCTTGTCGTCCTTCACCTCGAAGCGCGACAGATATTGGCCTTCGAAGCCGACCGGCGAGTAGAGGATGTAGATCCAGCGGTTCTCGGCGAACTTCGGGTCCAAGGCGAAGGCGAGGAAGCCGTTCTCGAGCGTCTTGAAGATCTCCAATTCGGCGACGAGCGTGACGCGCTTGGTCTTGGGGTCGTAGATCTTGAGGGCGCCGAGGTATTCGTTGAACCAGATGCGACCATCAGGGGCGAACTCGAGGTGCATCGGCTGCGGGAGGCCGGTGAGCAGCGTCTCGGTCTGAAAACGAAGGTCCTC
>RFRI01000041.1 GCA_009924535.1 Verrucomicrobiota bacterium | reverse complement strand
ACAACGCCACGAACACCGCCCTCGAGGTCGGCTCCAACCAGGTCCAGCTCCGGCAGATCCAGAGCCGCGCCTTCGATACGACCGACAAGACCAAGACCCTCCGCACGGTCATCTCGACCTTGCAGGACCTTGGCTTCGTCATCGACAAGGCCGACCTCGAACTGGGCTCGATCACCGCGACCAAGCTCGACGGTTACGCCCTGCGCATGTCGGTGACCGTCCGCCCGCGTAACGCCAAGCAGCTGCTCGTCCGCGCCAACGCCCAGTATCAGGAGGCCGCCGTCACCGACCCGGCTCCTTATCAGGCCTTCTTCAGCTCGCTGTCGAAGAGCATGTTCCTGACCGCGCAGAACGTCGACTGACCTCCGCGTCAGCTCGTCCTCAGGGCGCGGCATAAGCCGCGCCCTTTGTGTTTACCGCGCTCCCGGATTATTATATTAGAAACCTTCTATAAGTTACCGGTTGCAACCCCTCGGGCGGGGGTTTCGTTCAGGGGTGCTATGAAACACACCCCCATCCTCCTCCTCACCCTCGTCGCTGCCTCGGCTTCCGCCGCCGGTCTCGGTTCGGGTCTCAACTATAACCGCGTCGAAGTCGGCTACGTGTCCAGCGACTCCGTCAAGGGCTTCAACGTCGGCGCCACCGCCGAGCTCGCCAATTCGGGCGTCCTCGTCTCCGGCACCTACGCCGATGTCGACGGCAAGGGCGACATCAAGGGTTTCGGCGGCTACATGACCGGCTTCGGTCTCGCCTATAAGTTCAACGTCGGCTCCGGCGATCTCGCCGTCGGCCTGGGCTACCAGCAGGGCCAGTTCGGCTCCTCCACCGGCTTCGCCGTCGCCGAGCAGACCTCCCTCGGCCTTCAGTACCGTCAGGCTCTCGGCAGCTCCGCTGAGTTCTCCCTCGGCTACCAGCGCGTCCGCACCAACCTCGGCGCCCTCGTGGTCGTCGGGGGTTACATCCAGGGCGGCGCCGCCTCCGAGAACGACAATATCTTCTCCGTCGGTCTCCGCTATAACTTCACCAAGAACCTCGATCTCTCGCTGACCTACGCCTTCACCGGCACGTCCGCGGGTGGCGACGCTCTCGGCCTCTCCGCCGGTTACAGCTTCTAAGCTTCACGGATAGCTTCTGGCACCCGGAGCCCGGCCGCAAGGCCGGGCTCTTTCCGTTTTCGAGGTAGGGATGCGATGACATCGCATCCGCTGCCTCTCTGCCGTTCCCACCGCCAACCGCACACCGCCGTCTCCTAACCGCTTTCGTCCCTTGTCCCTCCGCTGCCTCATCACCGCCGGTCCTACGCGCGAGTTCTTCGACCCGGTTCGCTTCATCAGCAACCCGTCGACGGGCAAGATGGGCTTCGCCTTGGCGACGGCCGCGAAGGAAGCCGGCTGGTCGGTCGATCTCGTCGCCGGTCCGGTTTCCCTGCCTGAGCCTGCCGGCGTGATGGTCTACCCGGTCGTCACCGCCGCCGAGATGCAGCGCCAGGCCGACGCGTTGTTCGGGCCGTGCGACGTGCTGATCATGACCGCCGCCGTCAGCGATTGGCGTCCGAAGGCCACCGAGCCGCAGAAACTCAAGAAGGACGGCGAGGGCCTGACCATCGAGCTTGAGCCGGTGCCCGACATCGTCACCGCCCTCGCCGAAGAACGTCGCACCGACCAGTTCCTCGTGGGCTTCGCCGCCGAGACCGAGAACGTCGAAGCCAACGCCCTGGATAAGCTCGAGCGGAAGGGGCTCGACCTCATCGCCGCCAATTCCGTCGCGGGTTCCGAAGGGGCCTTCGGTTCCGATCAGAACAAACTCATCCTTCTCGGTCGAAATGGCTTCCGCGAAGTCCTCGGTCCGGCCTCCAAGGCCGCCGTCGCCCGCCAGCTCATCGAGGTCATCGTCCGCCTCGTCGCGGCGCGCTCCGTCTGACATGTCTCGCCGCCGCTTCAGCCCCCTGGACCGCATCCTAGGCCGCATCGGTGACCTCGACGCGCAGAACCTCGCGATCCTCGCCCGGCGCCTGGAGCGCGAGCGCGACCTCATGGAGACGGTCTTGGACACGCTCCGCGAGGGCGTGATCGTGCTTTCCCACGACGGCGCCATCGAATACGCCAACGCCTCCGCGGTACGCCTGCTGGGCGTCAACCAGGACGATATCAACGGCGCCGAACTGCGCCGCCTGTCGCCCGACATCGCCCAGGCGCTCGAACTGCCTGAGACCGTCGGCGCGCTCTCCCGTGAACTCGAGGTCCGTTATCCCGAGCCGCGCCTGCTCACGCTCCACCTCGCCCGCGTCGGCGAACAGCAGGGCGCCGAACGCAGCCGCCGCGTGGCCGTGCTCAGCGACGTCACCAAGGAACGCGTCCAGACCGAAGACCGCGTCGAGAGCGAACGCATCGACTCCATCGTCTCCCTGGCCGCCGGCGTCGCCCACGAGGTCGGCAATCCTCTGAACGCGATCGGCATCCACCTTCAGCTCCTCCAACGCGAGGCCGCCAAGCTCGGCGACTCGCCCGCCGCCGCCAAGGTCCGCAAGGCCGCGGAAGTCTGCCAGAGCGAGATCAACCGCCTCGACGGCATCGTCCGCGATTTCCTCGGGGCCGTCCGCCAGACGCCGCCGAACCTCACCGACACCGACCTCGTCACCGTCGTGGCGGAAGCCACCGGCCTCCTGCGCGAGCAGATGGAGCAGCTCGGCGTACGCGTCTCGCTCGATGTCCCGGGCGAGCTCCCGCTGATCCTCGGCGACCGCAACCAGATCAAGCAGGCGATCTTCAACGTGATGAAGAACGCGCTCGAGGCCATGGACCGCGGCGGCGACATCCACGTCAAGCTGACCTCCGACGACCAGTGGATCGTGCTTTCCATCCGCGATACCGGCGTGGGCATCCCGGCCGACAAGCTGACGCGCGTGTTCGACGCCTATTACACCACCAAGGCTTCCGGCGGCGGCATCGGCATGTTGATCCTCCTGCGTATCCTGCGGGCTCACGGCGGCACGGTCGATATCCAGAGCACCCCGGATGTCGGCACGACCGTCATCCTGCGTTTCCCGCTCAAGCATCGCCGCGTCCGTACCCTCGAAGCCCCGAAGGCTTGAAACCCGGCTCCGGTTCCGTTGTCTTACCCCTATCTCCTTTTCCCATGAAGCACCTCGCTCTCTGCCTCCTCGCCCTGCCTCTCGCCCTCTTCGCCGAGGACAAGGAGCTCCCGCTCGTCCTGCCGAAGTCCGTCGCGCTCGGCACGCCGCGCCCGATGAAGATCAACAACCTCGAGCCGGTGTCCTCCGCGCCGCGCAAGCTCCCCAAGGTACCGGCCGCCGCCGTCAACCTGGCCAAGGGCTGCAACGTCACCTCCTCCGCCCGTGAAGCCGCTGCCGGCGACTTCTCCTACCTCACCGACGGCGACAAGGGCGGCGAAGAAGGCTTCGAAGTCGAGCTCCCGCGCGGCGCCCATTGGGTGCAGGTCGACCTCGCCAAGTCCGCCGAGATCAGCGCCATCGCCCTCTGGCACTTTCACCGCGAACGCCGCGTCTACTTCGACGTCGTCGTCCAGATCTCCGATGACGCCTCCTTCAAGAAGGACGTCACCACCGTCTACAACAACGACTCCGAGAACGAACTCGGCCTGGGCAAGGGCAAGGACTACTGCTACTACGAGTCCAACGAAGGCCGCGTGATCGCCGTGCCGGCCGTCAAGGGTCGCTACGTCCGCTTCTACTCCAAGGGCAACTCCGCCGGCCCCTCGAACGACTATATCGAGACCGAAGTCTGGGGCGTCCCGGCCAAGTAAGGCCGGACTTTGCTTGAATCGGGCGGGCTTGCCCGCACCTTGATGCCGTGAAGGTCATCCGAGCCAAGTCCGCGGGGTTCTGCTGGGGCGTCGAACGCGCCATCGATATCGCCCGCGAATACGCGCAGAAGGGCCGTCATCCCGTCTACACCGACGGACCGTTGATCCATAACCGTCAGATGATGGAAGTCCTCACCGGCGAGGGTATCCGCGAAGTCGGCGATTACCGCAGCGAGACCAAGCTCGAGGTCTCGAAGTCCACCGACGCCGACGCTGTCATGGTTGTCCGCGCACACGGCATCTCTCCTGAACGCCGCGAATACCTGAAGTCGCTCGGCATGGAATTCCGCGACGCCACCTGTCCCGATGTCGGCATCATCGCCGGCAAGGTGCGCATGCATGCGCGGAAGGGCTACGCCACCGTCATCTTCGGCGACCCCAAGCACCCGGAGGTCATCGGTCTGCTGGGATACGCCGAGGGCAAGGGGCATGTCATCACTTCCGAAGCGGAGATCGATGCGTTGCCTGACCTTGGCGCGAAGGTCTGCATGGTCTCGCAGTCGACCATGTTCACCGACGAGTTCGAGAAGCTCGCCGCGCGCCTGAAGGCCCGCTTTGCGCCGACACTCGTCTTCGACACCATCTGCGGCGCCACCAAGGATCGGCAGGCGGATATCCGCGAACTGCAGAAGCAGGGCTGCCAGGCGATCGTCGTCATCGGCGGACGCCATTCCGCGAACACCGTCAAGCTTGCCAAGCTCGTCGAGATCCAGGGCCTGCCTTGCTTCCACGTCGAGACCGCCGCCGAACTGGACTTCGCGGCGCTCGCCCGTTTCGGTACCGTCGGCGTCACCGCCGGGGCTTCGACGCCCGCCTTCCTGATCGACGAAGTCTGCGCCCGGTTGGAAAAAGCCGCCTAAGGGCCGCAGGGCGGGGCAGGGCGTTCCAATTGACGCCTAAAATTATCAAAACACCGAGCCCTGCCGACTTGCAGGCTTGGCCGGGGCGGGTAACTTTAGGGCCAACATGAGCGCCTTCGCCTCCATCCTCCTCGTCATCCTCCTCGTCATCGTCGGTGTCCTCGTCATCGCCGCCATCTGGGGCGTGGGCATCTACAACAGCCTCGTCGGCCTGCGTAACACCTGCAAGAACGCCTTCGCCCAGGTGGACGTGCAGCTCAAGCGCCGCTACGACCTGATCCCGAACCTCGTCGAGACCGCCAAGGGCTACATGGCCCACGAAAGCGGCACCCTCACCGCCGTCATCGAAGCCCGCGCCAAGGCCACCCAGGCCAACGTCCGCTTCGCCGGCAACCCGAACGACCCGGCCGCCATGCGCGACCTCAGTCAGGCCGAAGCCGGCCTCAGCGGCGCCCTCGGCAAGCTCATGGTCGTCTCCGAGCAGTATCCCCAGCTCAAGGCCGACGCCACCATGCGCAGCCTCATGGAAGAGCTCGCCTCGACCGAGAACCGCATCGCCTTCTCCCGTCAGGCCTTCAACGACGCCGTCCTGTTCTACAACAACGGCCGCGAAGTCTTCCCGCAGGTCTTCATCGCCAATGCCTTCGGCTTCGCCGCCGCCGAGTTCTTCAAGATCGAGGATCCCGCCGAGAAGGCCGCCCCGAAGGTGTCGTTCTAAGCGCCGCTATTCAACGAACCTCACTCCAAGCCGACCCCATGTCACTCTTTGCCACTCTCAATCCCGAGCAGAACGGCTACGTCCAGGTAGCCCGTAACTCGCCTTCTCCTTTTGATATCGGTGCCTGTTTCGATGCCGCTTTCGCGGCGCTGAAGCGAGACTTCTGGAACCTCGTGCTGAGGAACTTCGTCTTCATGCTGGTCTTTATCCCGATTGCACTTCTTTCGCTCATACCGATCGTCGGCCAGATCGCTGTGTTTCTCCTGGTACCTCCTCTGGTCATCGGTTTCGGCCGGCATAACTTGAAGGTCATCCGGGGAGAGCAGGCTTCCTTTTCGGACCTGTTCAGCGGCTTCGACTGTTTCGGTCAGGCTGTCTTGATGTATCTGGTGATGGTGGTGCTGATTATCCTTGGTCTTCTTGCCCTGATCATCCCGGCTATCTACCTCGCGATCGCGTGGTCCTACTCTTGGAAACTGCTCGGCGAGAAGCGCGGTAGCTTCTGGGAGTGCATGGAAATCAGCCGCCAGTCGATCACTCCGCATTGGGGTTGGGCCTTATTGCTCTTCTTCGTCGCTGGTCTCGTCGCTTATCTCGGGATGATCGCTTGTCTCATCGGGGTTTTTGCGACCGCGCCCATGGCAGGCCTGATGCATGCCGCGGCTTACGAACGCCTTTTCTCGCCTAAGGCCACCGCCTAAGCGCTGACCACGGCCCATGGCCGGCACGATGAATTTCTTCCGGGCCCAGGATGAGGCCCGCGGACGCACGACCAAGCTGGTCGTGCTGCTCGTGTTGGCGATCATCATCCTGACCGGCTCGCTCTACGTCCTCGCGGTGATGGGGCACGGGAAGCTGTTCCTCCGGGGCGGTCATGATTGGTTCCAGCCGAAGCTCTTCTTCGCGACCTCCGGGGTCGCGCTGCTCATCATCCTCGGCGGCAGCCTGTTGCGCATCGCCGAGCTTTCCAAGGGCGGCGGCGCCATCGCCGAGCGGCTCGGCGGGCGTCTGGTCGGCGCCAACACGACTGACCTCGCCGAACGTCGCTACCTCAACGTCGGCTCGGCGGGCGTCTGGTCGGCGCCAACACGACTGACCTCGCCGAACGTCGCTACCTCAACGTGGTCCAGGAGATGGCCCTCGCCGCCGGCCTGCCGGTGCCCCTCTGCTACGTCATCGACGGGGATGCCACCATCAACGCCTTCGCAGCCGGCAACGACCCGCAGGACGCCGCCATCGGCGTGACGCGCGGGGCGCTCGACCATCTGACGCGCGACGAATTGCAAGGCGTCATCGCCCACGAGTTCAGTCATATCGGCAACGGTGACGTGAAGCTGAGCCTGCGCATCATCGGCGCCGTCGCCGGCCTGACCGCGCTGGCCCAACTGGGTTATATCTTCATGCGTCTCGGGGCGCAGTCCTCGGACGGCGACAAGGATTCCGCCCCTTTCACCATCGCGATGATCCTGACAGGCTTGGTCGTCCTGGTCATCGGCTCCGGCGGCATCTTCTTCGCGAAGGTGATCCAGGCCTCGGTCTCCCGTCAGCGTGAATACCTCGCCGATGCCTCGGCGGTCCAGTTCACGCGCAACCCCCTTGGCCTCGCTTCCGCCCTGAAGAAGGTCGCCGGTATGTCGGGCGCCAAGCGCGAGGCTTCCACCTCGGAGCTCGAATCGCAGCACCTCTTCTTCGCCTCGTCCGGTGGCTTCATGGAGTTCCTGTTCTCCACGCACCCGCCCATCAACGAGCGTATCCGGCTGATTGATCCAGCGTTCGATGGCATCATCCCGGATGTCGTCCCAGTGCAGGTTGTTGCGGACGAACCGGCGGCAGGTTTCGCGCCTGCGTCCCGCGTCGCTCCGCCGCCTTTGCCGACCGAGACCCGTGCCGTCCCCTCAGACCTGCAGATTCAGGATTCATTGGGGTTCCGTGGGCAGATCTCCGCTGAGCTGCGCACCGCCTCCCAGGATCCCGTCAGCGCGATGGGCCTCGTGCTCGGCCTGATTCTTCGCCGCGATTCCGCTCTGCGTAGTGCCCAGCTCGAGAAGGCCCGCGGACTCGCCGGCGGCGAAGTCGCCCGCGAGGCGGCTTGGTCCGAGCCGCTCCTGCGCGACCTGCCGGCCGGATCGCGCGTGCCCTTGCTGGATCTCTCGATGCCGGCCTTGCGCCAGCTGTCTCCGGAGCAGGAAGCCTTGTTCCGTCTCGCCATCGCCCAGGTCGGTTATGATGCCGAAGACGGCCTGATCGTGCTCCTCATCCAGGCCTCGATGCGCCGTTACCTTTCGAAAGAGAAGAACCCGGTTTCCCGGAGCGGCGATTTGGCGGCGGCCTGCGGTCTCGTCCTCTCGGCCGTTGTCCGGACGTCAAGCGAATCACCCGAAGCCCAAGCCCGTGCCTATCAGCTCGGCGCCGGCGCGCTCGGCCTGCCGGGCCTAGATGCTGCGTTGCTCGAGAGCGAAGCGATCGATCTCCAGAAAGTCGACGACGCCTTGGCCGTCATCGCCGGGCAGAGCGTCTATGATCGCCGCAAGTTCGTGCGCGCCTGCGGCGTCGCGATGCTCAACGACGGCAAGGCCGAGCCTGCCGAGATCGAGATCGTCCGCGCCGTCGCCGATTCGCTCGGCATCAGCTTCGCGACGGGGCTAAAGGCATAAATTGCGGCTTCGCCGCGTGCAAACGTGCGAAGGTGCAAAAGTGCAAAGGTGTGAGCACGGCCAACCCCGTGCGGGATTTCACTTTTGCACGTTTGCACGGGGGCGATAGCCCCGTTTGCACCTTTGCACGGACGGCTTCGCCGTCCCTTACGCGATCAACGACTCGCCGGTCATTTCCGCCGGCTTCGGCAGGCCCATGAGGGCGAGCAGGGTCGGGGCGACGTCGGCCAGGCGGCCGGTGGGGCGGGTCTTGAGGTCCTTGCAGCCGGCGCCGTAGAGGACGACCTCGACGGGGCTGAGCGTGTGGCGCGTGTGGGCGCAGTTCTCTTCCGGCTCCCACATCTGGTCGGCGTTGCCGTGGTCGGCCGTGACGAGGGCCTTGCCGCCGACCTGGTCGATGGCGGCGAGGAGGCCGCCGAGGCCGCTGTCGACCGCTTCACAGGCCTTCATGACCGCGGCGAGGTCGCCGGTGTGGCCGACCATGTCCGGGTTGGCGTAGTTGACGACGATGAGTCCGTACTTGCCGGAGAGGATCGCGGCCTTGGCCATCTCGGTCACGTGCGCGGCCGACATCTCGGGCTTCTGGTTATAGGTGGAGACTTCCTTCGGGCTCTGGGCCATGCCGCGCTCTTCGCCGGCGAAGGCTTCCTCGCGGTAGTCGTTGAAGAAGAAGGTCACGTGCGGGAACTTCTCGGTCTCGGCCGTGCGGAACTGCGGGATGCCCTGCTTGGCGACCCACTCGCCGAGGATGTTCACCATCTTGGCGGGCTTGTCGAAGACGACGTTGGGGCAGAGGCCCTTCTCGTAGTTCGTGAGGGTGGCGTAGAAGATCTTCAGCAGCTTCGTGCGAGGGAAGCCCTTGAACTCCGGATCGATGAAGGCGCGGGTGATCTCGCGGGGGCGGTCGCCGCGGAAGTTGAAGAACAGCACCGAGTCGCCGTCCTGGATGAAGGCCGTGCCCTTGATGCGGGTGGCGGGGACGAACTCGTCGCCGACGGTGTTGCCGTCGGTCGGCTTGTCGTAATAGGCCTGCACGGCGGCGGCGGCCGAGGCGGCTTCCGGGGCCGGGGCGCCGGTGAGGGCGTCGTAGGCGGTCTTCACGCGCTCCCAGCGGTTGTCGCGGTCCATGGCCCAG
>RFRI01000005.1 GCA_009924535.1 Verrucomicrobiota bacterium | reverse complement strand
CTGCCCTATATCGACCTGACCGAGGTGACGCGTGGCGAGTTATCCGCCGATGGCATGCATCTCTCGCCGGTTGGATTATCCAAGGTCGGCAAGGCGGTGGCACGTTCCTTGGGGCTGCCTGAAGCCCACGCGCCTTCGCCCGAACTACGTGCGGCCATCGTCGAGAAGAACCGTCTCTGGGCGGATTGCTGGCGCCCCGCCAACTGGTCGTTCGTCTATGGCGACCGTATCTCCCAGAACTATGGCAAGGGCTTCGGCCCCGTGCCTTCGCTGAAGGAGAACTTCGAGGCGTATAAGCCGCTCGTGTCCGCATGGGACAAGCACATCCAGGCCTTGGCTCGTGGTGAGACGTCTGTCGCGCCGGCGCCGCAGGCCGGTCCGGTCGTGAGCACGGAGCAGGTCATGTCCGCCGCCGAAGAGCAGGCTACCTTCAAGGTCGCCGAGGGTTTCGAGGTGAATCTCTTCGCCGACGAGCATCTCGGCGTCGCCAAGCCCACCCAGATGGCCTGGGACTCCAAGGGGCGTCTCTATGTCTGCTGCTCGCCGACCTATCCGCAGGCGGTGCCGGGCGTGAAGCCGAGGGACTACATCCTGCGTCTCGAGGACACCGACGGCGACGGCAAGGCGGATAAGTCGGTCCGCTTCGCCGAAGGCCTCACGATGGTTCAGGGGGTCGAGCCTTTGATGGAGGATGGTAAGTCCGCCGCCATTATCGTCTGCGACTTCGATCGCCTGCTCATGCTGGCCGATTTCGATGGCGACGGCAGGGCTGACCCCGAGAAGACCGTCGTGCTGATGTCCGGCTTCGGGGTCGGCGATACGCACCAGCTCGTGAACTCGATCAGCCATGGTCCGGACGGCACCCTCTGGATGAGCCAGGGATTGCATGCCATCACCAAGGTCGAGACTCCGCGCGGGATCGTGAGCCTGCCGAAGTCGGGCCTGATGCGCTACGACTTCAAGAACCAGCGACTGCAGCCTTTCTTCCAGTATGGAAAGGCGGGGCATAACTGCTGGGGCGTTGCCTTCGACGATTTCTTCCAGCCCTTCCATAAGAGCGGCGACCGAATCGCCGGCTATTACAGTCTGCCTGGTCTCGGGGCCATCGAGACGCCTGACGAGTATGCCGGTACGCACTCGCTCTTCGATTCGCCCCTGAAGTCCAACTCGATTGACATCGTCGGCACCAAAGCGATGCCTGCCAGCCTCCAGGGGGCCGCCTTAATCGGCGGGTATTATGGCAACACCTTGGACCTGCATCGGTTCGTGGACGACGGCTCGGGTTTCAAGACCGAGCGCATCGTCAGTCCGATCGTCTCGAGCAGCAAGGCGTTCCGACCCGTGGATGTCTCCGTCGGTCCGGATGGCGCGCTCTATGCCTGCGATTGGTTCAACGCCGTCATCGGGCATTATCAGGCCAGCTACGCCGACCCTCGTCGCGATCGCTCGCATGGACGCATCTGGCGCATCACCGCCAAGGGCCTGCCCTCCGTGAAGCAGTCCGGCCTCCATTACCTGATGGAGATCGACCTTTTCTCGCATCTGTCATCTCCCGAACGTTGGACGCGCTACCATGCACGCCGTATGCTCTTCTACAGTCCGACCGATCGGGTGGCCGCAGTGGCGGACAAGCTGATATCCGGATCCCAGGACGAGCGTATGCTGATGGAGGTCGCGGGCGTCCTCCAGGCGCATGGTCTTGTGCGTCCTGCGCTCATCGACCGGCTGCAGGGGGCAGCGGACTTCAGGATTCGTGCCTATGCCGCACGGGTTGCCGGCGATTGGGCCGCGCGTTTCGCTGACGGCTGGCAAGCCCGCCTTGAACGTGCCGTAAACGACGACCATTTGCGTGTCCGCCTCGAGGCCGTCGTGGCGCTGAGTCACGTCGGCGGACCCGATGCGTTGCGCATCGCCCTCAAATCCCTCGATCGCCCTTCCGACAAGTTCCTTGATTACGCCCTTAAGCAGACCGTCCGTCATCTGGCTCCGACAGCGGGTAATCTCGCAACCGAGTTGCCACCGCCGCAGGCTGCCTACCTCAAGAAGGTCGTCAGCAGCGGCCCAGCCATCGTCTCTCCAGGTCAGGCCATCTACGAAGCGCTTTGCCTTAACTGTCACCAGGCGGCGGGGCAGGGGCTGACTGGCGTATATCCGCCGCTGGCTCAAAGCGAATGGGTCGCCGGTGATCCTCAGGCGCTCATTAAACTTACCATTCACGGTCTCGCTGGCCCCACCAAGGTCCAGGGTAAGGATTACGGTCTCGTGCCGATGCCGCCCATGGGCCTCGACGACCAGCAGCTGGCCGATGTCCTGACTTATGTCCGTGGCGCCTTTGGCAACAAGGCCGCGCCGGTGAAGGTCGAGGACGTCAAAGCTGTCCGAGAATCGACCCAAGGTCGCACCGCCCCGTGGACGGCGGCGGAGTTGGGGAAGTGAGTGGTTAGTTGAGTGGTTGAATTGTTGAATGGTTGGCCTGAGGAGATCCAAAGAACAAAAACGTGCTGCGATCCTTCAGCATCATCTCATCAATTCAACCATCCAACGATTCAACTCATCAACATTTCTGCCTCCGTGTCAGGAGCTGCACCCAGGCCACGCCGATAATCGTCACTGCTCCGCCGATGAGCGTCAGGGTCGTCGGCTGTTCGCCGAGCATCAACCAGCCAAAGATAAGGGAGAACACCGGGATAGCGTAGACCGCGCTCATGGCCGTGGCGATGGGCACCTGCGTGAGCACCCAGGCAAAGATGGTGTAGCACAGCGCCGCCGGGACGACGCCTAGGAAGATCAGATGGAGCAGTCCGTTCGTCGAGAGGCGACCCCAAGCCTCAGGCAAGTCATGGGAGAAGGGGAGTAGACCGAGCGTGCCGATCCAGATGGCCCAGGTCGTCACATCCAGTGCATGGTAGCGTCGGGTCAGCGCCTTATTGATCAAGGTCTGGATGGCGGAGGACAGTGCGGCGCCAAGGATTAGGATTGTTCCAAAATTAAGGGTCAATCCGGCGGAACTGCCGATCGCCGTCATGATCACGCCCGCCATCGAGATCAGGATGCCAATCCAGGCGACCAAGCTGACGACTTCTCTGCGGAGCAGCACACCGATTACGATGACCAAGATTGGCTGGAAAGAGATGAGCAGGGAGCCGGTACCTGCGTCGACGGTCTTTTCACCGAAATTGATACCTAGGTTGTAGAAGCAGAACCCGAACAGGCCGAGCAGGGCGACTAGCCCTAGGTCTGACTTATCAGGCAGCGGACGACCACGGTAGAGCCAGACGGGGAGCATCACGGCTGAGGCGATGAGGTAGCGCATCGCGCCGACCTGTCCCGCGTCGAGTTCCGTCAGTACCGTGCGAACGCTTACCCACGACATACCCCAGGCGATGATGTTAAACAGCATCGCCGCATAGGCCAGCCGCTGCGGGCGGTTTTGGTTCACGAACGGCAGCCGATCAGCTCGATGAGCTTATAGGCGCAGGCTTGGGCGAACTCCTGGTCGTTGATCGCCAGGTCGAATTCCTGCACCGGCACCTTCGCGTTCGCCTTCAAGGCGTCGAAGAGGGCATCGTCGGCCGCGGCGTCATGGAAGGGCTGGCCGGCGGCGCTGATCACCGACATCGCCTTACGCGGAATCATGATCGCGGTGCCTGCCTTATAAGCGTTGGCCTTCTTGGCCACGATGGCGCCGAGCTGACGGCATTCGTCCGCCGTCGTGCGCATCAGGGTGATCTGCGGGTTATGGATGTAGAAGTTGCGACCTTTGAATTTCTCGGGAATCGAAGCCATCTCGCCGAAATTCACCATGTCGAGGCATCCGGGCGCGACGACCACGGGGATATTCGCCTTGGCAGCGGCATCCATGCGCTCCGGACCGGCGTTAAGATTACCGCCCACCAGTTCATCGGCCCACTCGGTCGTCGTGATGTCGAGCACGCCGGCGACGATGCCGCTTTCGATGACCGATTCCATGATGCGTCCTCCCGTGCCCGTGGCGGCGAAGACCAAGACCTCATAGCCGGCGGCTTCGAGGACCTTCTTGGCTTCCGTCACGCAAGTGGTCGTGTTCCCGAACTGGCTGGCGACGATGAGCGGCTTGGCGGCGCCGATGGCGGGCTGGGCGTCGACCATGCCGCAGATCGCGCCCGCGGCGCGGGTGAAGATGACGCGGGAGAGGCGGTTGAGGCCCGCGACGTCGGCGATGCTCGGCATCATCGTGATGTCCTTCGTGCCGAGGTAGGGCGCCACGTTGCCGGCGGCCAGGGTCGAGACCATCAGTTTAGGGAAGCCGAGGGGCAGTGCGCGCATGGCGGCCGTGCCGATGGCGGTGCCGCCGCCGCCGCCGAGGGAGATGATGCCGTGGATCCGTCCGTCGGAAGCCAGCTTCGAGACGAAGGCCGGGGCGGCGTGGGTCATCGCGACGACGCAGGCGCCGCGATCCTTCTTGGCCATCAGGGCGGCGAGATCGAGGCCGATCGCGGCGGCGACCTGTTCGCGGGTGAAGTCGGGCTGCACCGTGGCCGGGCCGCCCGTGCCGACATCGATCAGCAGCGGCTTGTGGCCATGCCTGGCGATGAGCGCGGCCACGAAGGCATGTTCTTCGCCCTTGGAATCAAGCGTGCCGAGAACCGCGATCGTGGCCATCGACTCAGAAGAACTTACGCTTCACCGGGATCTGCTTGAAGCGTTGGGTGAGCTCGGTGAGGGACTGCTCGACCGCCATGCGTTCGAGGCTGGAGGCGCCGACGAAGCCGTCGGTATCGGTGTGCTCGTTGATGAAGGCGGCGTCTTCCGGGGTATTGATCGGGCCGCCGTGGCTGAGGAAGATGAGGTCCTTGCGGACGGACTTCGCGGCGTCGATGATGCCTTGGGTGATCTTGGCGGCCTCGGGCAGGCTCATCGTGGCGTTGGTCACGCCGATGGAGCCGCCGACCGTGGTGCCCACGTGGGCGATGATGACGTCGGCGCCGGCTTCGGCCATGGCCTTGGCTTCTTCGGGCGAGCCGACGTAGACGATGGTGAACATCTCCATCTTGCGAGCGAGGGCGACGGTCTCGAATTCCTTCTTCACGCTCATGCCGGTCTCCTCGAGGATCTGGCGGAACTTGCCGTCGATGATCGTATGGGTCGGGAAATTGTTGATGCCGGAGAAGCCCATGTCCTTCACCTTGCCCAGCCAATGCCACATGCGGCGGCGCGGGTCGGTGGCGTGGACGCCGCAGATGACGGGGATCTCCTCGACGACCGGCAGCACCTCGTACTCGCCGATCTCCATCGCGACGGCGTTGGCGTCGCCGTAGGCCATCATGCCGGCGGTCGAACCATGGCCGGCCATGCGGAAGCGTCCGGAATTATAGACGATGACCAGGTCGGCGCCGCCGCGTTCGATGAACTTGGCGCTGATGCCCGTGCCGGCGCCGGCGGCGATGATCGGCTTGCCCTTGGACATCGTGTCGCGGAGGCGGGCGATGACTTCGGTGCGGGTGTAAGGGTTTCCTTTTCCGGTCCAGGGGTTGGGCATGGTGATGAGAGGGGTAGGGTGGTCAGGGGTTGCTCCCTGCGGCGATAGGTCTTATGCAAAGGACGTGGCCCGCAAGAGCGATTTAAAACATTACAGCGAGACGCAACTCCGTCATTCCGAGACGGACATCGAGAATCCGCGTTCCCGCCGCCAGATCGTGGCCGCGGCCGACTATCAGGACGAGCGGCCTTGGGTGCTGGCGGGCGTGCGCTGCAAGGAGCTGGGCCTCTTCGAAATCGCCCACCTCGGGGTCGCGGAGATGCTCGCCCCCTATGAGGTCGTGCGGGCCAACCAAAGCGGCGCCTTCTTCATGGCCTGCCTCGCCGGGCAAGGGCAGGTCTGGGTCGACGGTCGCTGGCGGACCATCTCGGCGGGCCAGGCCTGCTTGCAGCCCGCCGGCATCCGGAACTCCTTCCGCATCGGCAGAAGCAAGCGCTGGGATTTCTGCTGGCTTCGTTTCGCCGGAGGCGTGCGTTCCAACACGATCTTCCGCGCCAGTTCGCCCGTGCTCGCCGACTTCGATGCCGAGCCTTTGCGCGCCGCCATCACCGGCCTGATCGCGGAGCTCAAGGGCGCCAAGGTATCGCGTCGCAACCATCAGTGGATCGAGCTGGCCTATGATTACGTGCGGAGCTTCGCCGGCAGCTTCCGGGGCGATCCGCGCGTGCAGCGTCTTTGGGACGAGGTCCACGGGCGCCTCGATTTCGCCTGGGATACCAAGTCGCTTTCCCGCGAGTCCGGCTTGAGCTTCGAACACCTGCGGCGTCTCTGCCTCAAGGAGATCGGCCGCACGCCGATGAACCATCTGACCCATCTGCGGATCCAGCAGGCGATCCGGCTGATCAGCGACTCCGACGACAAGCTGGCCGTGATCGCCCGCAAGGTCGGCTTCGCCAACGGGAACAGCTTCTCCTCGGCCTTCAAGAAGTCGACCGGTCACGCCCCGTCCCACTTCCGTGCGGATGGCTGACGCCGGCTTACGGCGGTAAATGTGCATTTGAGAGGGGTCTGGTTGCGGTTGGGGGTGCCGCTAAGTCTTGTAGGGTGCGGGACGCTTACTTTGATGGAGCCATGCTTCCCCGCATCGCCCCCCTCCTGCGCTTCGTCTTGTTGTGCGCCACCGCCACGCTTGGCGCCGCCCCCCTCAAGGTCACCGTGGTCGCCGACGACCATGCCGCGGTCAAATCGCTGGTCGCTGAACTCAAGGGCGCCGGCGCTGTCGTGACCGAAGCGGACCGTCCGAGCGAACTCCTTGAGACGAAGCACGAGAAAGACGAGGTCATCGTCCTCTATCGCAAGGATTACACTGCTTACGAGGTGAAGGAACGCGCCGCCCTCGCCGACCTTTCGAACCGCGGGATCAGCTTCGTCGCCTTGCGCGGCGCCATCGCCGGTCCGTCCGCGAGCTGGGGCAAGGATACGTTCGGCGCCGGCTGGACGACCGAGAGCCGTCGCTTCCGCACCCTGATGATGCTCAACGTCCGCACCGACGCCCATCCGCTCGCGCAGGATGCCTCCACCTTCGACGTCACCGACCAGACCGTCTACGACCTCGACCTCAACGAGAAGATCCAGGTGCTCGCGTCGTCCTTCACTTCCAAGGTCAGCGCCAATCGCAAGAAGATCGTCGAAGTCTCCGACAAGGTCTCCGTCTACGACATCCAGCCGCAGGCATGGGTCTTCGAGAACTCCCGCCTCCGCTCCGCCGTCTTCCTGCAGGGCGAAACCGAGACGCTGGCCCATGCCAGCTACCGCGCCTTCATCAAGCGCGGCATCGCCTGGGCGGCCCGCCGCGCCGACGTCGACGAACTCTGCTCGCCGAAAGATCTCGCGGACATGCGTTACCCGGTCGGCGGCCCCAGTCGCGCCGAGAAGGCCATCGCCGCGTTCCAGATGCAGCCCGGCTTCAAGGCCAGCGTCGTCTCGCACGAGCCCCTGATCAACAAGCCCATCGCCGTCCAGTGGGACGAACGTGGTCGCATGTGGGTCGCCGAGACCCCCGAGTACCCCAACGGCCGCCGCCCGCTGACCGCCGAATCCTGGCGCGAAGGCGGCGTCCTCGTGCCTGGCAGCTACGATCGTCCGGCGCAGGACAAGATCAGCGTCCTGTCTTCCAGCAAGAACGACGGCGTCTTCGACCAGAAGAAGGTCTTCCATGAAGGCCTCGAGCTGATCACGGGCTTCTGTCACTACAAGGACGGCGTCATCGCCGTCTGCCAGCCGCACATCGTCTGGCTCCGCGATACCGACGGCGACGGCAAGGCCGACAAGGAAGTCGTCCTCTACGGCGGCTTCACCCCCGGCGACACGCACTTCGTCGCGAACCATTTCATCCTCGCCCCCGATGGTTGGGTCTACGCCAGCAACGGCGGCAGCGGTGAGGTCTTCCCGGTCTCGAATCCCGAGCGCAAGGTCCGCGTCTCTTCCGGCACGTTCCGCTTCAAGCCGGACGGCTCGGCCATCGAGCAGATCGCTTCGCAGGGCGGCAACAGCTTCGGCAACGAAGTCACCAGCAAGATGGAGCTCTATCACGGCAAGGCGACCAACGGTAATCCGATCCAGCACGTCGTGCTCCCGGAATCCGTCCTCGCCAAGGCTCCGGGTACGCCGGCCAAGGCCTTCAGTTCCGTCAATCCGCGTCGCCCCGTCCTGCGCACCGATCTGCCGGACCGTGCTCCGCTCCTGCAGATCGATCAGGTCGGCTATTATACCGCCGCCTGCTCCGTGGCCCTCCAGGAGCACGGCGCCTGGCCTAAGGAGTATAACGACACCATCTTCACCACTGAGCCGATCCTCGACATCATCCACTTCGAGAAGCTGACCCCGAGCGGTCCGACCTTCTTGGGCGAAGTCACCCTCAAGGATCGCGAGTGGCTCCGCTCCATGGATCACTGGTTCTGCCCGATCGATGTCTCGTTCGGTCCGGACGGTGCCATGTATGTCCTCGATTTCTATACTCCGGTCGTCGCTCACAACGATACCCGTGGTCCGCTGCACAGCAAGTCCGGCGCCTCGGTCCGTCCGGACCGTGAGCACTACTTCGGACGCATCTACCGTATCCAGCACGAGGCCGCTCCGAAGTTCGACATTCCTGATCTTTCGAAGGCGGATGTCGCCGGACTGGTCGCGGCGTTCGATCACCCCAACAAGGTCGTCCGTTTCAACGCCTTACGCGTGCTCATGGACAAGGATGCCGGCCTGCTCGCCTCCGCCGTCGGTCCGCTCGTGACCAAGGTCCGCAGCGACGCCAAGGCCGAGGCTCGCATCCAGGCCCTTTGGGCCCTGCAGCGACTCGATCGACTCGAGGACGGGCTGCTGCGTGCCCTTTGCGCCGACGCCGATGGAGACGTGCGAAAGAACGCCTTCCTCGTCGCCGAAGCCGGCCGCAGCAAACTGCCGACCGAAGTCTTCGCCAAGGCGCTCGAGGATGCCGAACCGCGTGTCCGCCTGGCCGCCCTGCGTGCCATGGGCTCCGCTCCCTTGGAGTCGTCCGCCGGTGCTTTGCTCCTCAAAGCGCAGGCCAGCATGACCGATGACTGGTCCAAGGCCGCCGCCACGGCCGCCGCCGCCGCCAACCCCGGCCCCGTCCTTGCCGGCATCCTCAGCGGACCGGCTGACGCCGCCGGTGCCGAATTCGCCCGCACGCTGGCCGCTTCGCTGGACGGCGACGCCGCCGCGCTGGTCTTGGCCGCCTCCGCGAATTCCGCGAACAAGCCCGTGGCCATCGCCGTCATCCGCGAGATCGCCTCCCGTCGTGTCATCGCGCCGGCCTCGCTCGAGGCCGCCCGCGCCGCCATGCGCACCTTGCTCGCCAGCCAGGACGAAGCCATCGCCGGATCGTCCGCCGCGATCGCCGCGCTCTGGTTCACCGATGGCAGCTTGAAGTCCGAACTGGCTTCGGTCGCCGCCCGTCTCTTGCCCGTGCTCGCCGATGCCAAGGCCTCGGTCGAGTCGCAGGTCGCCGCCGCGCGGGTACTTGTGCTCCTGCGCGACGCCGACCCGCAGGTGCGCCCGGCGCTTGCGCAGGCGCTCGGCTCTTCCCATGAAGCCGTGGCCGTCGCCACCGCGGGCGCCTTGGCGTCGAGCGGCGACGCCTCCGTCGGCAAGCTGCTCTACGCCGCCTTCCCGAAGTCTGCCGGCGCCTTCCGCGCCACTTTGTTCTCGGCTCTGGCCGGTCGCTCCGAGTGGGCCGGCTTGGTCCTGGATGCGCTGGAAGCCAAGTCGCTGTCCGCGATGCAGCTCGGGCCCATGCAGGTCTCGCAGCTTGTCCGCCATCCCGATGAAGCGGTCGCCAAGCGCGCCGCCGCCGTCCTGTCCAAGCTCAACGCCGGCAGCAGCCCCGCCAAGGATGACCTCGTCGCCAAGCTGCGTCCGGAGGTCGAGAAGCCGGGCGATGCCGCCAAGGGCAAGGAGCTCTTCGCCTCCGTCTGTCAGACGTGCCACAAGATCGGCAACGTCGGGAACGACTTCGGTCCGAACCTGCAGGGCATCGGCTCCCATCCGGCCGCCGAACTGCTGGTGCATATCGTGGACCCGAACCGCATGGTCGACGACGAGCATCGTACCTGGAACTTCAAGATGAAGGACGGCACCCAGTATTCCGCCCTGATCGGCAGCGAGAACCCGACGTTCGTGAAGCTCAAGCTCCCCGGCGGCCTGTCGGCCGAACTCAAGGTCGCGGATATCGTCAGCCGCGAGCGTTCGCCGAATTCCCTGATGCCGGAAGGCTTCGAATCTCTCGGTGCCGAAGGCCTCCGCAACGTCATCGCCTACCTTCGCTCGGTCGCGATCAGCCCCGAAGGCGTGACCGTCGGCCGCTTCCGCCTGTTGAATCTGTCCACGGCCTTCACCGCCTCGACGAACACCGGCCTCTACGCCAGCAAGAAGGCCCAGCGTGACACCTTGCCGTTCGCCCAGTTCGGCAAAGTCGAGTCGAACGGCGTACCCTATGACGTCGTCGATCCGAAGAAGGCCAAGGATGGACTGAACGTCATCGTCCTGAAGGGCGGCAACGGCCAGGGGGCCTACTCCAAGAGCTTCGCTCAGAAGGTGGAGATCCCGGTCGGCTCCGTGGCTAATCGCATCCACTTCCTCGGCGCCGTCGGCGGCTGGGGTGCGCACGACGCCATCGCCATGATCGCCGAGGTGCATTTCCTCAGCGGCAAGGTGCAGAAGAAAGTCTTCTACGGCGGCCGCGACTTCGCCGACTACAATGGCGTGGGCGACGTCCCGGGCTCCAAGTCCGCCCGCCAGTTGCTGACCGGCGAAGGCCGTCAGGTGCGCACGCTCTGGATCCCCGTCGAAAGCGACGAGATCATCGACAAGCTCGTCCTGAGTTCCGCGGACACCGAGATCGCTCCGACCACCGTGGCCGTCACGATCGAGATCGGCGGTCCGCCTAACCCGCCCCGCGGCAAGGATGAGGCTGCGCCTAAGGCCGGCAAGAAGGCTAAGGGTAAGGCCAACGACGGCCCTAGCGACCTCCTGCCTAAGGATAACCCCAAGACCACGCAGGCCTTCGGACAGTCCTTCGGCCCGCGTAAGGCCGGCCAGTTGCGCGTGCTGTTCGCCGGTGCGGGCAGCTCGCATAATTTCCCGGCGTTCTTCCTTGGAACGGATGCGCTGACCGTGAAGGCGGCCGGTTACGACGTCGCGTCGACGCCCAACCTCAAGGAGACCTTGGCGCTGCTACCGCAGGCCGACCTCTTCGTGTTCAGCGGCAACCACGGCCAGTTCGGTACGCCTGAGTTCCAGAAGGCCATCCGCGACTTCGCGGCGGCCGGGAAGGGCATTGTCCTGCTGCATGCCGCCACCTGGTATAATTGGCCGCTCGAGACCAAGTATAACGACGAGTTCGTCTGCGGCGGGTCACGCAATCACGGCCATAGCGATTTCACGTTCACCGTCACCAAGCCCGAGCACCCGATCATGAAGGGCGTACCGGCCACCTTTGTGATCAACGATGAGAGCTACAACATCGAGCTGACCCGCCCGGAAGGCGCCGAAGTCCTCGGTACCATCCCGCGTCAGACCCCGAAGGAAGGCCTGTCGTCTATCCTGCCATCCGTCTGGACCGTGAAGTACCCCGGCACCAAGGTGGTCTGCATCGCCCTCGGTCACGACGAGAAGTCGCACGACCACCCAGCCTACCGCCAGCTCCTCCTGAACTCGTTGAGCTGGGTTGCCCAGAAATAACGAGAGTATAGAGTATGGAATATCGAGTATCGGGGGAGTGATAATTATTATAAACGAACCGTTTCTTCCGTCAGCTAACTTACCCTATACTCCATACTCTTAACTCCATACTCTCATCCAATGGTCTACCACTACGGAACCTTCGTCTTCAAGCAAGGCGTCACCCAGGCCCAGATCGACACCTGCTTCGCCGAGATGCGTGGCATGGTCGGCAAGATCCCCGGCCTGCTTTCCATGCAGCATGGCGTCTACCAGAGCGATGAAGGCCTGAACGACGGCTTCACGCATGGCTTCGTCATGACCTTCGACACGCCGCAGAGCCGCGACCGTTATCTTCCGCACCCTGAGCATGAGCGCGTGAAGGAGATCGTCGTCCCGAACCTCGAGCGCGTAATGGTCTTCGACTTCACCGTCTGAGGTTAGCTACGGAACGCCTGCCATGTTCCTTGCCCCGATGAGAACGTTGCTTGTCCTCATCTTCACCGGAATCACATTGTTGCCGGCGGAACTGGCTGCGCTGGATCTCCCCAAACTTGCGGGGAGGTTCGATTTCACCTTGGTGCATGCCGATGGACGCAAGGATCAGGTCGGTGAGATCGAGATCACCTATTTCAAGGATTTCCGATTCCCAGGGGCGGACGTCGGCTATGAGGCCTTGCAGTTCGAGAATGAGCGAATCGCGGTCATCAAGGATAAGTCAGGCAAGTCCATGCTCGCGGATGAGCCGCTGATGGTTCGTCTTCTGATGAATCTCTCCAGGTTCGAGGCGAAAGAGTCGGCGAACAGCATCTCATCGCAGCCTGCGCCTTATGTTCGGCTGAGGCTCGACGTCACAGATGTGGATCATCTCACCTTAAGCATCACCTACAAGGAGGGGGCCTTGAATATCGGTCCCCACATCAGCCTCTTTCAGGTCTGGCCCAGCAAGCCTACTACGATTGTCTATCTGAAACGGACACCCGCCCCCGGCGCCGGTAAGCCGTCAGCAACCCCGGCCCAAAAGCCGAAAGGCATTCCGGACAACTGGCCGAAGTTCGAACAATAAGCGGGGTGTCTGTCGCCTTGGCTTAGTCCGAATCATACAGTCCCTTGCGGCCGGCGGCCACCCAGCTGATGGCGCAGGTGAGCAGGGCGTAGCCGCCGATCGAGTAGCCAAAGAGCTCGCAGGCCATGACTGTGCAGGCGATCGGCACGGCGCCGGCACCGGCGAAGACACCGACGAAGCCAAGGGCCGCAAGGATGCTGAGCGGCAGATGGAGTAATACCGCCGCGGCGCTTCCCAGGGTCGCACCGACGAAGAAGAGCGGCGTCACCTCTCCACCGCGGAACCCGTAGCTGACGCAAAGGAAGATCAGGAGGAACTTAAGGGCGAAGGCTGTAGGCCAGACGGGTTCGAGGAACGATGCTTCGATGACCGGAATTCCGAGTCCGGTGAAATCAAACAGTTGTCCGAAATGGACGAGGCCTACGAACGGGGCTATCCAATGGGGTCAGGCCTTACCTTGGGGCCGGCGCACCTAAATTCGCGCTGAACGGGCGTTTTTAGTTAAGCACCTCATGAAGGTACGGACTGACCCCGTGACCCCGTATCGGGCAGGGGTAGCGCCGTTTTTTTGTTTAAACGCAATCAACCCTTAACGAGTATTGGGTGTGAACTTTCCTCTTGGACCAAAAAGCGGCAGGTAGTAGATGGTGATGCCGTTTTTCATGACCTTTCCGGTCGAGTCGAAAGCCACGAGTAGTTCGAAGTCTTTGCTCCGACTTTGGTCGTAGATCCGACAAAAGAAGTCGTATTCCTGACTTGAAAACAAAGCAGATTCTTCGGCCTTCGGGAACCGTTCGTGATGCCATCCTTGGGCGTCGGCAAATTGAATAACGGATGCCGCGGTATCCCCTACGTGGACGGATTTTTCGACGAGGCGCATTTTCTGTTCCGTCTGCCGATTTGGCCGATTTGGGTTACAGCCGCAAATCGTGAACGTAACGAGAATAAGGATTAAAATGAATGATTTCATCAGTTTCCTGTCACAACAAATGTGGCAGGTTCAATTCCTATTATAGTAGTTCTCCAGCCCTTGATTTGAGGCGGAGGTGCCGGAGGGGGCGAGCCAGGTAATCGCATCCGGGAGTTCCTGCGTCTGGGCGGATGCGCTGGATGTTGCGACGGCTACGAACATCAAAGCTGCCGTGATGAGCCTGATGGGGTATGGCATACTTCATCACTATTACCAGCTCGTCGAGGTGTCTACTGTTATATAACATAACGAGGGTTAGTTATATCTAAAAAATGATACACGACGTAATGCTGGTAACTTTGTGAATTAGCAGATTCCCGCCTTCTTGCGGTGGAATTCCGGGTTTCGAAACCAATCTAAGCAAGGGCTTGCCTTGGGCTATTATTGAATCTGCAGGTGGCCTCGGCCTGAAGTATGATGCACTTGGGTCACGCATCATTTACCTTGCGCGTTATACTCAGTCGGGCATACTAGCAGAGTTGGCAGTTAACTTGTCCGCAAAGTTTCTCGGTCGTTGGAGTTCAACGACATACAGACGAGAAACATTCCTTCGAATCCCTTCCTCTCGGCCCGGTCGCGCCGGTGGGGTTACTCCGTGTACAGGCCCTTGCGTCCAGCGACCAGCCAGCTGACGCCGCAGGCGATGAGGGCATAGCCGCCGATCGAGTAGCCAAAGAGCTCGCAGGCCATGACGGTGCAGGCGATCGGTACGGCGCCGACACCGGCGAAGACCCCGACGAAGCCAAGGGCCGCAAGGATGCTGAGCGGCAGATGGAGTACTACCGCCGCGGCGCTTCCAAGGGTGGCGCCGACGAAGAAGAGCGGGGTCACTTCGCCGCCGCGTAAACCATAACTGACGCAGAGTCCGCTGGCACTCGATGCCGAGCGCAAGTTCGACAAGGAATCCCAGCGTGCAATTGCGCGCTATTACGTCGATGCAGGAAAAGGTAGAGCCGCGCGATCAGCCCGCACGCTAGGCCAAGCGCCAGAGCCGAACCTAGGCCGCTGAAGGAGAGTTCCGCCGGCACGGGTAGTCGGTAGTCCGCATGCGTGGCATGGAAGAGCTTCCGCCCGACCAGATCCGCGAGGAAGGCGGAGCAAAGGCATGGCAGGATCTGCCAGGTGCGCAGCCGCACGAACTCGAGAGCGAAGACGGCGGCCGCGATGGGCGTGCCGAAGACCGCCGCGAAGCCGGCGGAGACGCCGCACAAGAGGAGCGTCCGGTGTTCGTCTTCGTCTAGGGTCAGCCAGCGTGAGAACTGATCGGCCAGGGCTCCCCCCATCTGCAGCGCCGTCCCTTCGCGGCCGACGGACGCTCCGCCCAGATGGGATAGTAAGGTCGTGCCGACGATCGCCGGGGCCATCGAGCCCGGCAAAGGCTTCGAGGGGGTCCGAATCTGCGCAATAAGGGCCTTCACACCCCCGCTGGCAGACTGGGCGGGGTTGGCATATATCCAGACCATCAACAGGCCGAGGAAGGGCAGGGAGAACAGCAGCCAAGGGTGATCATGGAAGCAGCGGGTCACCCAGTCCAGCGCATGCAGGAAGCCGGCGCCGGCGGCGCCGACGAGCAAGGGAACGCCGATCAGCAGGGTCAGCCAAAACGTCAGTCGTCGGCGAGTGAGATCGGTCATCGTTGGCAAGCGTGAGGATGTCGGCAGGTCTGCCAACAAAAAGCCCCTCGGGCGAGGGGCTTCGTTGAGGGCGGTCGATCGACGCTTACTTGACCGGGGAGTAGTCGGTCGGGACGAGGAACTCGGACTTCACGTCGTTGGGCTGGGCGATGGTCAGCGAGCCGCCGGCCTTCTTCTCGGAGGCTTCCTTGGCGGCGACCCAGACCGGGTCGGCGCGGAACGCGTCGAAGCTGGCCTTCGCGGCGTCGACGGACTTGTGGGTCAGGAGGTAGATCAGCGTGTTGCCGGCGACGTAGGAGTTCTTCGCGCCCTTTTCGGCGTCGGCGAGGTTCCAGTAGGTCACGTTGGTCATGCCATGCTTCTCGAACAGCTTGAGGGTGTGGTCGCGGAAGCGGGCATTGAGGTCGGGCAGGCGGCCGGCTTCGGTCGTGTAGGTGCGGAGCTCGAAGACGCCGACGCCGTAGTTCTTGGCCGCGGCCAAGGCCGAGTACTCGGTAGCGGTCAGGAAGGCGTTCTCGATGTGGTCGATGAGCTTGCCGTCCTTTTCGGAAGCCTTGGCGGCGGCCTTCCAGTCCGGGTCAGCTCCGAAGGCCTTCCAGGCGGCGTCGTGGGCGGCGCGATCGGGGAATGCGAGGAAGTAGACCAATTTGTTCTCCTTGTTGTCGACGGGGACGAAGTAGCCGAGGCTCGTCATGCCGTGCTTGGCGAAGAGCGTGAGGGTGTGGTCGCGGAAGCGAGCGTTCAGGGCGTCGAGCTTGCCGGGCTTGGCATAGTAGACGCGCATCTCGAAGAAGCGGGTATCGGGCTTATCGGCGGCGACGGCGGTCACGGCGAGGAGGCCAAAGGTGAGGAGGGTGAGGAGGGACTTCATGTTATTTGAGGAATTCGGAGAGGTTGTCGCGTGTGACGAGCTTGAACGGGATCATGGTTTCCTTGGGGCAAGGCTGCTTCTTGGCGAGCAGGATAGCGGCGTCGACGGAACCTTTTCCCTGGCCGACCGCATCCTGGAAGACCGTGGCGTCGAGGCGGCCTTCCTTCACGGCCGCGAGCGCTTGGGCGATGGCATCGATGCCGATGACATACACGTCTTTCTTGAGGCCAGCGCGCTCCAGAGCGAGCAGCGCGCCCATGGCCATCTCGTCGTTGTGGGCGAAGATCGCGGAGAACTTGCCCTTGTGGGCCTGGATCCAGTTCTCCGTCAAGGCCATCGCCTTGGCGCGATCCCAGGAGGCCGTCTGGTGGTCGACCAGCTTCAGGCCAGGGTATTTGGCGAAGACCTCGCGGGCGCCGGCCTCGCGCTGGAGCTGGGCCGACGTCCCCATGATCCCATGGAGCATCAGGACGCCGCCTTGGCCGTTGAGCTTCTTGGCGATGGCTTCCATCGCGATACGACCGGCGTCGAAATCATTGGAACCGATGTACGAGTCGCCGGCCGACTTCGTCACCTGGTTGACGAGCACGAGCGGAATGCCGGCCTTCTTGGCGTAATCGACCGCCGGGGTGCTGGCTTCGAGTTCGCAGGGATTGAGGATGATCGCGTCAACCTTCTGGGCCACGAAGTTCTCGACCTGGCTGAACTGCTTCTGGACGTCGGACTGCGCGTCGACCATCACGAGCTTCACGCCAGGCTTGGTCTTGGCATACTCGACCACGGCTTCGGAAAGCTTGGCGGTATATTCGGCCGAGAGATCCCGGGAGGAGAAGCCGATGAGGAGTTCGCCTTCCTTGCGAGGCTCGGCCTTCTTGCAGCCGGACAGCAGGGAAACG
>RFRI01000400.1 GCA_009924535.1 Verrucomicrobiota bacterium | reverse complement strand
CGGTGATCCTACGCCATAACCGCTGGCGTTGCGACTATGGGTTCGACGTGGACCTGGACGACGGGTCGACGAACTATGAGATCACGGACAACCTCCTGCTCGGCCGCGGACTGAAGCTGCGCGAGGGCGTTCGTCGCATCGTCCGCAATAACATCATCGTCAACAACTCCCTGCATCCCCACTGCTGGTTCCCTGAAAGCCAGGATATCTTCACCCAGAACATCGTGATGCGGGCCTACTCTCCCGCAGCCATGCAGACCGACCTATGGGGCACGCCGGAAGTCCGGCAGAAATGGGGCCAGGAGGTCGACCGTAACCTCTTCACCTCGTCGGAAGCCGATCGCACCAAGTTCGCCGCCCACGGATGCGACGCCCATTCGCTGGTCGGTGACCCGATGTTCATCGACCCCTCAAAAGGCGACTATCGCGTCAAACCGGGGTCGCCCGCCCTCTCCCTCGGCTTCAGGAACTTCCCGATGGACGCATTCGGAGTCATCTCGCCACGACTGAAGCTCGTCGCCCGCCGCCCCGACTTCCCCAAGATGGAAAAAACGCCTAAAACAGTCCCGGAGGAGGATATCCTCCACGAGTGGCGAGGCGCCAAGCTCCGCGCAATGGGCGAGATGGAGTTTTCGGCGCTGCAGGTCTCCGAAGGCGAAAAAGGAGTCATCGTGGCCACATGCCCGGCCACCAGCCCGGCCTACCTCAGCGGTCTTCGGACCGGCGACTTCGTACGTAGCGTCGACGGACATCCCGTGCCTAATATCGGCGAATTCCTGAAGGCCGCCGCAGCCTCAACGCCATCCGCGCAAATTCGCGTCGCGCTTCGGCGCGAACGGAAGGAAATGACCATCGAGCTCCGACCGGAAGCAAGGTAGCCATCCTTCACGCCCGCCCGAGATCGCCGAGGCAGCCCTTACCCGAAAACCGATCACCCATGCGACACCTGACATCCTTCGCCCTGCTCACGCTGCTGACCACGACGGACTTTGCCGCGGGCGCCCCGTCCGCGCCGACGACGCCGCCGTTGGCCAAGGAGTTCATCGCTCCTATCGACGACCCGAAGCTACCGCGCGTGCTCATCATCGGCGATTCGGTCTCGGTCGCCTACACGCTCGACGTCCGGAAGAACCTCGCCGGGGTAGCCAACGTCCATCGCATCGCGGCCAACGGCGGCTCGACCCGGACGGCGCTGGGAGACTACGGCCTCGTCCGCTGGCTGAATCCAGGCGAGAAGTGGGACGTGATCCACTTCAACGAAGGCCTGCACGACCTCTCGTATCGCTTCCCGGACGACCGCGATAAGAACGACAAAGGCGAATACGCCTCCCCGACCAACGGTGGCCGACCGAACGTCTCCGTCGAACAATACGAGAAGAACCTCCGCCTCATCGTCGCCCGCCTGAAGCAGACCGGCGCCAAACTCATCTTCGGCAGCACGACCCCGGTCCCGGAATCCGACGCCGCGAAATACGTTAAGGACTCCGAACTTCCTTACAACGTCGTGGCCAAGAAGGTCATGACCGAGGAAGGCGTGATCTGGAACGACCTCTGGGCCGCCGTGAAGCCCAAGCAGGACCAACTGCAGGGGAAACGCAACGTCCACTTCATGGCCTCCGGCTCGGCCGTGCTGGCCAAGCAGGTCGCCGAAGCCATCACCCGCGAACTCCCCCAGCCGACCTCGAAATAGCCCCCGCTAAGCGATTGCCC
>RFRI01000399.1 GCA_009924535.1 Verrucomicrobiota bacterium | reverse complement strand
GCCGGTGCGAAGATCTCCATCTTGTCCACGGTCAGCAGGAGGATGAGGTGTTCATCCGCGGTCGCTTGCGTCGACGAGGGTAGGCCGGTCAGCGAGGTGAGGTGGCGACCGACGGCTTCCGAGACGGCGCGGTCCAGCGGGGCGACCCAGCGGTGGGCGTCTTCGATGCGCACCCAGCCGGTATCGTCGATGAGCACGACGTTGGGTCGACGGAGCGCCGACGGAATGACGGCGCGGGGGACGAAGACGGTCGGGGCGGAACGCGTGGTCGGGGCGGCCGGAGAAGCGAGCTGGTGGAAGGTGACCGCCTCGCTTTTCTTGTCGAAGATGATGCAACCGCTCAAGAGGGCGGCGAGTCCGAGCAGCAAGGCGCGGGGAATCATTTGGAGGCCGGCTCCTCCTTCGGCTTGGCATCCTTGGAAGGCGATTTGCTGCGGCCTTGGATGATGGTCTCGGGGTTGCGTTCGATGAAGTCGGCGAGCGAGCGGATCGCCTGGGCGGCTTCCGAGACGTCGGCCAAGGCCTGGTCCAGGTCGCGACGGGCAGGTGAGCCGGGCTTGGTGAGGGTGCGCAGGTTCTCGGAGGTCTCGTTGAGGCGCTCGAGGGCTTTGCGGCCGGCGGTGGCCATCGCCTTGATGTCGTCGGTCATCGGGTCGACCTTGCCGCTCAGGCGTTTGACGAGAGAGTCGATGCCTTGCATCGCGCCGGAGAAGTCGGTGACCGCGCGGGCGATGGCCGGGTCGCCGGTGATCTTGGAGATATTGGAGGAGGCTTGGACCAGGTTGCCGTTGATCTTCTCGAACTCGATCTGCGACGCGCCCTTGTCGATGCGGGTCAGGATCGAATCGACCTTCTTCGTGATCGAGACGAAGTCGATGCGGCTGAGCTGGTCGAGCGTCTGGGCGACGGCCTTCGTCAGCGCGCCGAGGTTGGACGGCTGGGTCGGGATCTCCGGGAGTTCGCCTTTCGGATCGTGCAACCTGTAGGCCGTGTCGGGCAGGTAATCCAGTTCGACATAGAGCACGCCGGTGATGACCGACTGCTGTTGCAGTTTGGCCCGGAGGCCTTTTTCCAGCGAGAGTCGCAGGCCTTGCTTCTGGAGCAGGGCCTGGTCGATGCCGCGGCGGGTGAGAAGGTCCGGGGAGAATTCCATGACCACCGGGACGGAGTAGTCGGAGGCCGACTGGCCGGAGGTACGGAGCAGGACTTGGCTGACCTTACCGATGGTGACCCCGCGGAACTTGACCGGGGCGCCGATGTCGAGGCCGCTCACCGAATCTTCGAAGTAAGCGATCGCGGCGGGTTTGGCTCCCGTGAACGAACCGGCGCCCAGCAGGATGACCGCGGCGAGGATGAGCAGGATCCCTCCGACCACGAAGGCCCCGATGAGTGTCATGTTGGCGGATCTGCGCATGGTCAGTCTAAACGTGCTTGGCTGAAGAAGGCGTGGACCTTGGGCGAATTGCCAGCCTGAAGGAAGGACTTCGGCGGCCCGTAGGCGCCCATCGTGCCGGTGTCAGGGTCAAGGTAGACGCAGAAGTCGGCGGTCCGCAGGATGCTGGGGATCTCATGGCTGACCAGGACGATGGTCGTCCCGTAGGCTTCGCGCAGACGTAGGATCAGGTCGTCGAGGCGTCCGGAACTCACCGGGTCGAGGCCGGCGCTCGGCTCGTCGAGGAAGATGACGGCCGGGTCGAGGGCCATGGCGCGGGCGATGCCGGCGCGCTTGGCCATGCCGC
>RFRI01000398.1 GCA_009924535.1 Verrucomicrobiota bacterium | reverse complement strand
CATGGTCGCCGCGGTACATCACCTGGCCAGCGAGGCCGGGGTCGAGATCATGCGGCAGGGCGGCAACGCGGTCGACGCCGCCGTCGTCACCGGTCTGGTGCTCGGGGTCGTCGACAGCCATAACTCCGGCCTCGGCGGGGGCTGCTTCCTGCTGCTGCGACTCCCTTCCGGCGAGATCGTCGCGCTCGACGGACGCGAGACCGCGCCGGCGGCGGCGACGCCGGACATGTTCGTGCGGAACGGTCACGCCGTGCCGGAGCTCAGCCGCACCGGCGCCCTCGCGGTCGGCGTCCCCGGACAGGTGGCGGTCTTCCATGAAGCCGTGACGCGTTACGGCAAACTGCCGTGGAAGGTCCATTGCGAGATGGCGGCGAAGATCGCCGAAGACGGCTTCCCCGTGCCGCGGGCTTATGCGGCGCGCATCACCGCCGTGGCCAAGGACCTCGCGAAGTTTCCTTCGTCGCGCGCGATCTTCCTGCATGACGACGGCACGCCGCTGAAGGAAGGCGAGCTGCATAAGCAGCCCGAACTCGCGAAGACCCTGCGTGCGCTCGGCGCCGGCGGGGCCGATTGGTTCTACCGTGGTCCGTTCGCCCAGGCCACGGGCAAGTGGATGCGGGAGAACGGCGGCCTGATCACCGAAGCGGATTTCGCCGCGTATGCGTTCAAGCGCCGGACTCCGCTCGAGACGACCTATCACGGCCGCCGTATCGTCGGCATGCCTCCGCCCAGCTCCGGCGGCGTGCACGTCGCGCAGATCCTGAACATCCTCGAGGCGAAGGGGCCCGTGCGCGCCGAAGACGCGACGCACGTCGTCGCCGAGGCCATGAAGCTCGCCTTCGCCGACCGTGCCTTCTGGCTGGGCGATCCCGCGTTCACCAAGGTGCCCCGCGGATTAGCCGACAAGGATTACGGACAGTCGCTCGCCGCGAAGATCGACGTCGCCAAGGTCACGCCGGTCAAAGACCACGGCACGCCGCCGCGCGCGGACGAGCATGTCTTCGAGAAGCACACCACGCATTTCTCGGCGGCCGACGCCGCGGGCAACTGGGTCGCCTGCACCTCGACCATCAACACCTCCTACGGCTCCAAGGTCGTCGTCCCCGGCATGGGGGTCGTCCTGAACAACGAGATGGACGACTTCGCCGCCGAGCCGGGCGCGCCCAACGCGTTCGGGCTGGTCGGTGCCGAGGCGAATCTCCCTGCGCCCGGCAAGCGTCCGCTCTCCAGCATGTCGCCTACGCTCGTGTTCGAAGGCGATCGTCCCGTGCTCGCGGTCGGCGCCGCCGGCGGTCCGACGATCATCTCGCAGACCTTGCTGGCGTTGCTGCACATCCTGGACGAAGGCGACACGCCCGCGCAGGCCTTGGCGCGTCCGCGCTTCCATCAGCAGTGGAGTCCGGACGAACTGCGCGTCGAGAAGTCGATGCCAGCCGCCTTGAAGGAAGATCTCCGTCGGCGCGGGCATGTGCTCAACGAAGTCGAGACCATCGGTTCGACCCAGGCCGTCGGCCAGCCGGTGAAGGATGGTCCGTTCATCGGTGCGCATGATCCGCGTTCGCGGGAGGGAAGCGCGGCAGGGTGGTAGCGCGGTGGAGCCGCGGGGGGTGCAGCGGGTATGGTGCAAAAGTGCAAATCGGCCTACGGGCCTGTGCAAAGGTGCAAAAGTGAAAGCATCCGCTTCGGGTGACGGGCCGCCGCAGGGCGGCAGAAGGTAGGGGCGTGGCTACGCCGCGCCCT
>RFRI01000397.1 GCA_009924535.1 Verrucomicrobiota bacterium | reverse complement strand
CGCGCGGCGACAAGGTAACGTTCGTCGCGCGTGGCCTCATAGGCCTGGGCGAGCAGCTGCAGGCTGAAGGAGTTATAATTCCAATTGGGCACCACCGGTGCGGACGCCGCCCAATCGGCGGCTTTCAGGGCGCCGTCGAGATAACGCCGATCCTGGGTCACCGCGAACAGTTCCAGCAACGCGCAACCGCCCAGCCCGTTGTCGAACTGCAAGCCGCCCTCCTCCATCGGATCGGCGCTCACCCAACCCTTGCGCACGACGGACGCCAGTTGTCCGGATTTTTCCAACCCGGCCAGATATCGTTCGCTCACCTCGAAGGAACGACCAGAGCCTTCGCGCACCGCCGGAAAAGGAATGACGCCCGTACCGGCCTCGGCCTGCGCCCAGAGCATGAAGTCGCCGCACTCGCGCGCGATCGGCAGCAACCGGGCGGCGAGCTTGGGCTCGGCGCGGGCGACGGCCAGGCAGGCACGGGCGACCGTGGCGGTCTCGCGGAGGGCGTGATTAAGCTTCGCTGGATCAAGGCCGGCCTTCCACCAACGGATCTTCTCGATGTGGTCCGCATAGGGACCGAAAGCCTCCGCGACGCGGTCGGCCGCGAACAACGGGGCTCCGGCGACAGGCGGGCGAAAGACATCCTTCACTTCGGGCAGTCCGGCCTGATCGCCGAAAATCCGCAAGGACTCCGCGACCACCGCGCGCACCGCCGCGGCATCGTTACCATGCTGTGCTAGGACCAACTTCGGCTTGAGTTCGCCCAATGCCTTCCGTTGCGCCGAACCTAATTCCTGCACCTGGGCATGCAAAGCACCGACGAAGAGGATCAGGGCGAGGAGCAGACGCACAGACAGACCCTAGGGGACGACCATAGACGGTCAAGGTCCGGCCGGCTGACTCACCCTCCCTGGGGATCACAGCAAGTGACAGGTGAGACGGCTGGAGGCTTCCTGCCCCAACCCCTACCCCTACCCCTCTTGCGGCCATTTGCCTTTCCCCTGATTCCCTCCACCCTTCTTCCCATGGTTCCCACTGTCGTCGTCCCCGTCATGACCTTGGGCAACTGCGTCTTCCTGCCGCAGCAGCTGCTGCCGCTGCGCATCTTCGAGCCGCGCTACCGCAAGATGCTTAAGGAGACCCTCGCCGGCAGCCGCATGTTCGCGATCTCCCAGCTGGATGAGGAAAGCCTCTCGCCGGATAATGACGAACCACCTTGCCCCTTCACGTGCGTGGGGCGCATCGTCGGCCACGTCGAACTCGAGGACGGAACCTCTCACATCGTGCTCGAAGGCCTGCGCCGCGCCCGCGTCATCAAGGTGAAGCGCAAGACGCCGTATCCGCAGCTCGAGATCGCCCCGGTCGTCGATGAAGCGTCGAACGACTTGCTCGGCAGCACGCGCGACATCGCCCGCGTGCTCGCCTTCGCGGAGAACATCGTCAGCGAGCTCGGCGAAGACGCCGCCCCGCTGATGCAGCGCCTGCGCGGACTGGCCAACCAGCCCGGCGCCCTGGCGGACGCCGCCGCCGGCCACCTCGTGGCCGACGCCGACACGCGCCGCGCCCTGCTCGAATGCCTTTCTCAAGACCAGCGCATCAAGGCCGTCGCCGACGAACTCGGCCGCCTCGACGCCCAGCGGAAGCTGGACGAACAGACCGGCGGCGACGAAGCACGGGGGCTGAACTGATACCTTAAGGGGTAGGGTTAGTACCCTCGATTTTGCCTACCCCCACCCCTGTCCCGACCC
>RFRI01000396.1 GCA_009924535.1 Verrucomicrobiota bacterium | reverse complement strand
TGGACGACGACTTCGCACGAGTAACCCGAGCCGAGGATGTTCTGGCCGAGGAAGCCCTTGGCCTTCGCTTCCGCAATGGCGTTCTCGAGGATCTTCGCGCCGTGGATGAACTCGCCACGGATGTAGATGAAGGCCTGCTTGGCCTGGATAGCCCACGCCGTGATGGCGATGCCTTCCAGCATTTGGTGCGGGTCCTGATAAATGATCTGGCGGTCCTTGTAGGTGCCGGGCTCGGATTCGTCGGCATTGACGACGAGGTAGATGGGCTTACCGGACTTACGGTCCAGGAACTTCCACTTCATGCCCGTCGGGAAACCGGCGCCGCCTCGGCCGCGCAGGCCAGAGGTTTCGACTTCCTTGCAGACTTCTTCGGGCTTCATCGCCACGGCCTTCTTAAGGGCCTCGTAGCCGCCGTGCTTCTGGTAGCAGTCGATATCGACGGAATACCCGGGCTTGCGGAGGTTGGCGTAGATGAGGGGGCGTTCGACGGCGGACATGTCGCTAAGAAGAGTTAGAGATTAACCGTTCCACTCGGGCGTACCGGGGACGGGAGGTTTTTGCCCGTAGGTCGGGTCGGTGAGCGTGGCCTTGAGCTGCTGCGTGAACGCCGCCGCTTGTTCGGGCTGCACATTCTCATGCATAGCGCCATCGACGTGGACGACTGGGCCGCAGCCGCAGTCGGCGATGCATTCGACGAACTCGAGGGTAAAGTTGCCGTCGGGCGAAGTTTCGCCGCGCGCGCAGTTGAGAGACTTCTCGAGTTCGGACATCAGCGCGTAGGAACCGCGGAGGGCGCAGGACAGCGTGCGGCAGACGCGCACGTGGCGGCGGCCGATCGGCGACTGGCGGTACATCGGGTAGAACGTCACCACCTCGAGGACCTGCATTGGGGTCACGCCGACGAGCTCGGCGACCCAGGACATATCCTCTGGGGTGATGTGGCCGCGGTCTTCCTGCACGAGGTGCAGGAGCGGCATTGTCGCACTACGCTTTTGCGGGTACAGGCCGACGATGGCGGGAGCCTTCGCGAGCGTTTCTGGCGTGAGCGCGCGGGCGGGGGCGGAAGGGGAAGTTTCGTGCATGGTTTTTAGCGGTCGCATTCGCCCATGACGAAGTCGAGCGAACCGAGGATGGAAGCGACGTCGGTGAGGAAGTTGCCGGGGACGATGGCGGGAAGGATCGAGAGCGAGACGAAGCTCGGTCCGCGGATGCGCAGGCGATACGGGACGCCGCCGCCGTTGGAGACGACGTAGAAGCCCAGGGCACCCTTCGGGTTCTCGGCTTCGAAGTAGACTTCGCCGGCCGGGATCTGCGGGCCTTCGGTGACCAGCATGAAGTTCTGGATGAGCTCCTCCATCTTCGTCATCACCTTCGCCTTGGGCGGGAGGAAGATCTTCTTCGCGTCTTCGGCGTACCAGGCGCCGCCCGGCATCGACTTGACGACCTGGCGGAGGATGCGGACGGACTGGCGCATCTCTTCCATGCGGACGAGGTAGCGGTCGAAGCAGTCGCCCTTGGCGCCCACGGGGACGTCGAACTCATACTGCTCGTAGCCGGAGTAGGGCTTGTCCTTGCGAAGGTCGAACGGCACGCCGGAAGCGCGGAGGTTCGGGCCGGTGAGACCGTAGGCGAGGGCCATCTCCTTCGTGATCGTGGCGATGCCTTCGGTGCGCTCGAGGAAGATGCCGTTGCGGGTGAGGAGCTTGTCGACCTCGTCGATGGTGCGCTCGACGCCGTCGCAGAAGGCCGAG
>RFRI01000395.1 GCA_009924535.1 Verrucomicrobiota bacterium | reverse complement strand
CCGCCGCCAAGCCTGCCGTCGGCGCCGAGCAGATCAAGGCCTTCGCCGCTCCGGACCTTTCGTTCGACTCCCTCGAAGTCCGCCTCGTCCCGAGCGTCCACGCGGGCGACGGCCAGTACGCCAACAACGGCTGGCTCGCCGAGGCTCCGGATCCCATGTCCAAGACGGTCTGGGAAAACGTCATCCTCGTCAGCCCGAAGTTCGCCGCGAAGCTCGCCATCGAGCCGTCCGAGATGCTCATCAACAAGATCGGCGCGCTCAACCGTAACATCAATCAGCTCGTCGACGGCCGCCTCATCTGCCGCGTCGCCACGCTGACGCTGGGTGACAAGACCGTCACCGGCCCGCTCTTCATCATGCCGGGCATGGCGGACCACACCGTCGGCCTGCAGCTGGGCTTCGGTCGCCGCGTCGGCGGCCGCGTCGCCACGCGCGTCCCGGAACGCCTCGCCGGTCGCGTCGTCGGGAACGGGTTCGACGTCTATCCTTTCGTCTCCGCCTCCGAGCCCGCCGTCCGCACCGGCGTGAAGCTCACGCTCACCGGCGCCACCGTCGCCGTGGGCAACATGCAGGACCACTGGTCCATGGAAGGCCGCGACATCGTCCGCGAAGGCAACGTCGAGGACCTCAAGAAGAACGAGAATTTCGCCAAGCTCGGCATCGATGGCCACGCTCCCGCCGTCTACGGCAAGGACGGCAACATGTCGCCCGCGCTCAAGGCCGTCACCACGCCGCGCGGCAATTCGGCTTACGAGCACCCGAACCACACCGTCGCACCGAACGTCGCCGTCTGGAAGGGACACGAGTCCGAATTCCCCGCGCTCCAGCAGTGGGGCATGTCGATCGATCTCAACACCTGCACGGGTTGCAACGCCTGCGTGACCGCCTGCCAGGCCGAGAACAACATCCCGGTCGTCGGCCGCGAGCAGGTGCTCAAGGGCCGTAACATGCATTGGATCCGCCTGGACCGCTACTTCTTCGACGGCCGTGCCGCCGCCGGCAACGCGATCCCCGAAGACCCGCAGGTCACCTTCATGGGCGTCGCCTGCCAGCATTGCGAGACCGCCCCCTGCGAGACCGTCTGCCCCGCCAACGCCACCGTCCACGACGACCAGGGCCTCAACACCATGGCGTACAACCGTTGCATCGGCACCCGCTATTGCGCGAACAACTGTCCTTATAAGGTCCGCCGTTTCAACTTCCTCGACTTCAACAAGCGCGTCGATGGCCACTACTACGAGGGCCCGCTCGGCCCCGAGAAGACCGTCAAGGATCCGGCCGACCTGCCCCAGCTGCAGAAGAACCCTGACGTCTCCGTGCGTATGCGCGGCGTCATGGAGAAGTGCACCTATTGCGTCCAGCGCATCCAGGAGGCCAAGATCCACGCCAAGGTCCGCGCCCGCAACTCCGCCGATATCAACGTCCGCGACGGCGTCATCCAGGTCGCCTGCCAGCAGGCCTGCCCGGCCGGCGCGATCGAGTTCGGCGACATCACCGACCCGAAGTCCCGCGTCGCGAAGGCCAAGGCCTCGACCCGTTCCTACGGCGCGCTGACCTACCTCAACACCCGCCCGCGCACGACCTACCAGGCCAAGCTGCGCAACCTCAACCTCCGCATGCCCGGCGCCAACCTCGTCCCGCTTTCCCGCGTCGAGATGGCCGGCCGCGAATCGCATGGCGCTCCGGCGCACGGCGCCGGAGCGCCATGCGATTCGCGGCCGGCCATCTCGACGCGGGAAAGCGGGACGAGG
>RFRI01000394.1 GCA_009924535.1 Verrucomicrobiota bacterium | reverse complement strand
TCGCCTTCGGTCAGTCGCCTCGATGTCACCGCCGCGACGGAATCCGGACAGACGACCCTGACGAGCCTCCTCGGCGGCGCCCCGGGCGTCTACGCCACCGAGCAGTCCGGCGAAGGCTCGGTGGGCTCGCTCTTCCTGCGTGGCACGAACTCCACCCAGACGGCGGTGCTCCTGGATGGACGTCGCCTTCCGCAGGGGTTTTCGAATTCCTATGAGATCGGGCGCTATCGTATCTTCGGCCTCTCCTCGGTCGAAATCCTGCGCGGTCCGTCTTCCTCGCTCTACGGCGCCAACGCGCTTGGCGGCGTCATCGACCTGCGCCAGCAGTCGCCGCTGTCGGCCAAGGCCGGCTCGACGCTCGTCGCCGAAGGCGGCTCGTATGTTCGGGGCTCGCTGGGGTTCGCTTTCTTGACGAACAACGCCGTCGGCACCCAGGCGGCGTCGAACGGCACCGCGGTCAGCCTGTCGGCTTCGCATGACGATGGCTGGCGCCCCAACGGAGACCGCGATGCGCTGAGCGCTTATCTCAAGCACGAGTGGCAGCTGGCTCCTGACCTCGTCTTCGATCTCGTCGGTTCGGCCGACCACGGTAAGGCTGGTCTGCCCGGACAGAATATCGGCGGTAGCTCGAGTCTGACGGATTGGGAACGCGACAGCGGTTGGCTGCTTTCGCCCGGACTGCGTTTCCGGGACGCCGACACCGAGGCCACCGTCTTTTGGTCCCGTGCCGGCAGCGCGGTCTCAAGCGTCACCGCTCCCTATGCGAATCGTTACCTGCTGGACCGCGACGAGGTCACGGCCTTCGTCGATCGCAAGGTGCGTCCGGATCTCACCCTCGGCCTCGGGCTCTCCTATGAACGCACGACCTTCGAGCAGTTCGACGTCGCCGGCAACAGCCTGACCTGGGCCGATACGCATGAGAGCCTCGGCGTCTGGACGCAGGCCGATTGGCAGGTGACTTCCCTCGACCGTATCCGTGCTTCCGTTCGAGACGATCGCTTCACCGATTTCGCCGGCAAGACCACGGGCGAGATTTCCTACTCGCATCGCTTCACCAAGGAGCTGCTCGTGCATGCCAAGATCGGTACGGCCTACCGCGCGCCCGCCGCCAACGACCTCGCCTACGGCACGCATCTCGGCCTGCCGCTGCGTCCGGAAAGCAATACCGGCACCGAGGTCGGCCTGCGTCATGAGAACGCCGTCCCTGGTGCGATGTCGTGGACGCTCGTCGCCTTCCGCAACGAGCTGACCGATCTTATCGATTATAATCCGAGCAGCTATCAGACCTACAACATCGCCAAGGCGCGCACCCAAGGGGTCGAGGGCGGCGTCGAGATGCGTCCAGCCAAGGGCCTGCGAGTCTTCGGCGCGACCACCTGGCTGGACAGCGAGATCCGCTCCACCGACTACTACCTCGGTACGGGTCTCACCGGCGACAAGCTGCTGCGTCGGCCTACGCTGACGCTCACGCTCGGCGTGGAGATCATCCCGAACGACGATTGGACCTTCGGTATCTCCGCCGCGCATCTTCGCGGCCGTGAGGACTTCGACTGGAACGCCTATTCACGCGTCAGCCTGCCGGACGCCACCTTCGTGCGCGTCTGGATTCGCCGCATCCTCTCGGACCACACCGAGATTTCTCTGCGCATCGAGAACCTCTTCGGCGAAGACGCTCCGCCTGCCGCCTATGGTTTCGGCGCCCAGCCCCGTTCGGCTTATGTGGGGTTGACGCGAAGGTTCTGAGGAACCTTC
>RFRI01000393.1 GCA_009924535.1 Verrucomicrobiota bacterium | reverse complement strand
CCGAGATGAACGCGAGCGCCACCGGCAAGGCCTTCGACCCGGAACTGCAGAAGACCGTACGTACTTTCGTCGAGCGCTACCAGGATTTCGAACGCGAGGGCGTCATCGGACTGATGCCGCCGAAGGAAGAATCTTCGGTCGCCCGCTGGGACAACCTCGGCGCCTCCCTCCTCGGTGTCATCAAGGACCAGAAGGCCCATCGTGCCGGCCTGGCCGAAGACGGCATCGTCACCCGCTACGCCGACTTCTCGATGGCCTGGCGCGAAGGCAAGGACGACGAATGCGCCCGCCTGAGCTCGGCGATCGCCGCCTCGCTCAAAGGCCCTTGGTCCGCCAAGGCCGAATCCGAAGCGACCTTCGGCCGCATGCAGCCATTCTACTGGCTGCTCATCGCCTATGCCATCACGGTGCTCATGGTCTTCGCCGCCTGGCTGACTTCCTCCGAACCGCTGCGCGCCTGGTCCTATCGGCTTCTGGTGGCCTGCTTCGTCCTGCATACGCTGGCCCTCGGCTACCGCATGTGGCTCCACGGCCGTCCGCCGGTGACCAACCTCTATTCGTCGGGCATCTTCGTGGCCTGGGGAGCCGTCGCCCTGGGCATCGTACTCGAGCGCGTCTGGAAAAACGGCATCGGCGCCGCCGCCACCGGCATCACGGGCTTCGTCTCGCTGATCGTCGCGCATAACCTCGGCCTCTCCGGCGAAGACAACCTCGAGAGCGTCCGCGCGGTGCTCGACTCCAACTTCTGGCTGGCGACGCACGTGACCATCGTGACGCTCGGCTATTCGGCCACGTTCGTCGCCGGTCTGCTCGGGGCCCTCCACCTCGCCCTCCGCGCCTTCAAGCAGGACTACCACTGGGGGGACAGCGTCGCCCGCGCGGCCTACGGTATCCTCGCGTTCGCGGTCATGGCTAGTTTCATCGGCACGATGCTCGGCGGCATCTGGGCCGACCAAAGCTGGGGCCGCTTCTGGGGCTGGGACCCCAAGGAAAACGGCGCCATCCTCATCGTCCTCTGGTGCGCGCTCTGCCTCCACGCTCGCTGGGGCGGACTCGTCCGCCGCGAAGGGCTCATGCAGCTGCTCGTCTTCGGCAACATCGTCACGGCCTGGTCCTGGTTCGGCACCAACCTCCTCGGCGTCGGCCTGCACAGTTACGGCTTCACGGAATCGGGTTTCTTCTGGTTGATGATCTTCTGGGTCTCGCAGCTCGCGATCATCGCCTTGGGCTGGCTCCCTGACCGCTCCAAGTCCGCCCAGCCCGCATGACCGAAGCCGCCGGCCCGACCTGGTTCTGCATCAAGGCCAAGCCTCGGCAAGAGGCGGTGGCGGCGCAGAACCTTCGGGCCATCGGCATCGGCGAGCTGGTCTTCCCGCGCCTGCGGCGCACGCGTCGTGGTCACGACAAGAACAAGGTCGTCGTCGAACCGCTCTTCCCGGGCTACGTCTTCGCCCGCTTCGATCCGATGGAGTTCCAGTCCGCGATCCGTAGCACCCGGGGAGTACTGCATCTCGTCAGCCGCGAAGGAAAGCCGGTCGACGTCGAACAAGCCGTGATCGACGAACTCAACGCGCTCGGACCCGACGCGATCCTGTCGATGCTCGACGAGGAACTGAAGGTCGGCGCCAAAGCCCGCGTCATCCGCGGCATCTTCAGCGGCTCCGAGGGTGAGGTCATCCGACTGGAATCGCCGCAGAGACGCATCGCGCTGCTGCTTTCGATCCTCGGTTCCGATCAACCCGTCGAGCTCCCGCTCGACGACGTCGAAGGA
>RFRI01000392.1 GCA_009924535.1 Verrucomicrobiota bacterium | reverse complement strand
GAGGAGTTGACGGCTTCGAAGCCGGTCAGCTGGGCGAGCGTGGACTGGTAGATCCAGTGGGTGATGAGCGTGCCCTGTGAGCGCTCCGGCTGATACGGCGTGTAAGAGGTGGTCAGGTTGCGGATCGAGCAGACGTGGCCGACCATCTCGTTGGTGCGATAGACCTGGAGGCCGTCGCCGAGGAAGGCGGTCTTGACGGAGTTCTTCCCGGACAGGGCCTCCATGCGATCCGCGAGGGCCTGGTATTCCAGTTCGTCAGGGAGGTCCTGGACGCCCGGGAACTTCACCGCGGCGTCGATGTGGGAATACATGTCCGGAAAATCCTTGGCGCCGATCGCGGTAAACATCGCGCGGATTTCGCCCTCGGTCGCCGCGATGTAATGGCGGGCGAGTTCGCGGGTGATTTTGGACGGATCGTAGGGCAGCTGGGCCATGGAAGTAGGTAAGGTTTTGAAGGAGGAAACGGGTCTCGCAACCGCCCACCCAGCGAGGGTGGGGGTATTAGAGAATCACGGTTTCGGCATAAGGTTTGGCAACCCATACGAGGCCTTGTGAATAAGTCATCCGCCCAAGGTGCGTTGCCATCTGTCCGGCCCTTCCCATCGTCGGTCCATGACCAAGCAGGAACGTGCCGACTACGTGGGGAGGGAGCTCGCGAAGCTCTACCCGACGACGCCGATTCCGTTGGACCATACGGACGCTTTCACGCTGCTGGTGGCGGTGGTGCTTTCGGCCCAATGCACGGATAAGAAGGTCAATGAGATCACCCCGGCGCTCTTCGCCGAAGCCGGCACCCCGGCCAAGATGGCCGCGATGACCGAAGCACGGGTGCTTACGCTCATCCGTCAGCTCGGCTTGGCTCCGCAGAAATCCAAGGCCCTCGTCGGCCTAGGCAAGATGCTCATGGCGAAGCATGGCGGCGTGGTCCCGCGGACCTTCGAAGAGCTCGAGGAGCTTCCCGGCGTCGGACATAAGACCGCCTCGGTCGTCATGGCTCAGGCCTTCGGCGTGCCGGCCTTCCCGGTCGACACGCATATCCATCGATTGGCGAAGCGCTGGAAGCTCAGTCCGGGGAAGTCGGTCGAGCAGGTCGAAAAAGACCTCAAGCGGCTTTTCCCCGAGGACAGCTGGAACAAGTTGCACCTCCGGATCATCTTCTACGGCCGCGAACATTGCACCGCTCGCGGTTGCGAGGGGAAGACGTGCGGGATTTGCGCCGCGCTACGCGCGGCGTAGAGGACTGAATCGAGGGCAGATGACAGAGGACTGAGTCGAGGGCAGATGACAGAGGGCTGAATCGATAAAGACAGACGGACTAAGTTAATTTCTGCCTGAGTTCATTCATCGGCGCAGCCCCTTCCCTCTGCCATCTGTCATCGACTCAGTCATCCGCCCTCGATTCAGCGATCCGTCATCTGCCATCTACTCAGTCATCTGCTCTTAAGCCCTGATCAGTGCTTCATGCTTCGCGCGAAACTCATCGCTCCAGGCGGAGGGCTGATGCGAGACGCCATCCATACGGCAGATCGTGCGTGAGGCCTTGGCGTAAAGGATGGCGTGATCCGGGCTCCGGAACTCGACATCCACCGTCAGGCCGGCCGCGCGGACCTTGCGGACGCTGAGGATCAGTTTCACGTCGCACTCCGGGCGGATGGCGACGAGGTAGTGCAGGTCGATGTCGCGGACCACCACGTAGACATCGGGCGCCACGGCGGGGTCGATGGTATCCTTGCCCATCAGGGCGATGAACATCACCTTCTGCGCACGTTCCATCA